>NZ_JBHFLM010000088.1:0-55850 GCF_041928655.1 Pelatocladus sp. BLCC-F211
AGAGCGTTCTCTTAATGATTTGGTTCGAGAAGCGGTAAGACAATACATTGAAAGAGAAACTGCGGGTTAAAATCCGATGATTCGCGTTTCATCCCCTCGATAAATCGTAGGGGTTCTCACGCTCCCGCATTGCTTCGATAGTAACAAATGACCAATGATTAATGACCAATGACCAATGACAATTGACAAGTGACAATTGACCAAAAGTTTCAAATGTTCTCAATCTATATATTGACTCATAACGAAGAACTAGATATTGCGGCTTGTATTGAGTCAGCAATGCTATCAGATGACATTATTGTTGTGGACTCATGCAGTAGCGATCGCACTGTGGAAATTGCCAGCCGCTATCCTGTTAGTGTTGTGCAACATGCTTTTGAAAGCCACGGTTGTCAACGTACTTGGATGCTAGAAAATATACCTCCAAAACATGAATGGGTGTATATTTTAGAGGCTGACGAGCGCATGACACCAGAACTATTTGCTGAATGCAATCAAGCACTTCACAATCCAAGTTACATTGGCTACTATGTTGCCGAACGCGTCATGTTCATGAATACTTGGATTCGTCGCAGTACCCAGTATCCTCGTTACCAAATGCGGCTTTTCCGTCACGGTAAAGTTTGGTTTACAGATTATGGACATACAGAAAGAGAAGTTTGTGACGGAGCCACAAGCTTTTTAAAGGAAACCTATCCCCACTATACTTGCAGCAAAGGCTTAAGCCGTTGGATTGAAAAGCACAACCGTTATTCTACTGATGAAGCCAAAGAAACGCTGCATCAACTAGAAAATGGAAAAATTCGCTGGTGGGATTTATTTTTTGGTCAGTCAGAAGTTGAACGCCGTCGCGCCCTCAAAGATTTATCTTTGCGTTTACCCGCAAGACCCTTGCTACGTTTTATATATATGTATTTTCTCTTAGGTGGTTGCTTGGATGGGCGCGCTGGGTTGGCATGGTGTTCTTTACAAACTTTTTACGAGTATCTAATTTTACTCAAAATCTGGGAAATAAAGCATATGTCTAAACCGAGTCCAGACACTCAATCTCCTGTCATTTAATTAGTTGTTGGTTGTTAACCATGCCCAATGCCCAATGCCCACACTTCCCTCAATAATTGTGTTAAGTTAAGATAAGTTATAATAATTAATATTTTATAAATAAATTTTTGAGAACAATTAGCAGTGCGACTATGAGATTAATTTGCTAAAAAAGTTAATTATTAAAACTCTCTATAAAATACTTTATAGACTACTTTATAGAATAATGAGCAGCTTGGGATTGCGCGCGGTAGTATTAGAGATAACCTTAAAACTTGCAACAATCATTTACAAGTTTTAAAAAGTAAAGTAATGCTCTGTTGAGAGTATCCAACTGACATCACGGTTGGTAGAGGTCTACATACTCTGTGTGGCTATGAGGAACTGCAAACCAATCAACTCGGTAAGTTAATCTAACGAGCATCTACATACACTCTATTATCCTTCATCCTTTTTGGCTGAGGTCTATCTTAGCTATTTGATCAAACTGCTGTTATGAATATTGATAACAGAAATTCCACAAGCTTAAAAAAGGAGAATCACGCTTTGGTAATTGATCGCTGGAAGCAGGACTTAAAAAATGACCTGATTGCTGGTTTGTTGGTAGTGATTCCTCTAGCAACTACCATTTGGCTGACGATTACCATTGCTAGTTGGGTAATTAACTTTCTTACCCGTATTCCCAACCAATTAAATCCCTTTGATGGAATGCACCCCATCTTAGTGAATGTACTAAATTTATTAGTGGGACTAATGGTGCCACTACTAAGTATTCTCCTGATTGGCTTGATGGCTAGGAATATTGTGGGGCGCTGGTTACTAGATTTTGGTGAGCGAGTTTTACAAGCGATCCCCTTAGCCGGACAAGTATATAAAACCCTCAAGCAACTTTTGGAGACAATACTCAAAGATACAAATGGCAAATTTCGCCGTGTAATATTGGTAGAGTATCCGCGTCAGGGAATTTGGGCGATCGCTTTCGTTACTGGCATCGTCAGCAGCGATATCCAAGCTAACATGTCTCGTCCTATGCTGAGTATTTTTATTCCTACAACACCTAATCCTACAACTGGATGGTATGCTGTAATTCCTGAAGATGAGGTAGTCAACCTGTCGATGTCGATAGAAGACGCCTTTAAAATAATTGTGTCTGGCGGTATTGTTGCTCCCAACACTACCATACCTCCTGTAATTATTACCAAAGACCGCAAATTAGAAGCATCACCTCTAGAAGCAAAACGGCAGGTTTTTCCTCTCGAAGACACTTAAAGTTGTGAATGTAAATTAACGAGTAACTGCTACTGATATACTGTTAACTCCGTTGATATTGATCTGACAGGATACTCCTCATACATTTTTATTTAACTTAATATGCAAACCAGAAAACCCCGTCAAATTGCGCGCGAATTGGCACTTCTGAGCCTTTCTCAGCTTCCAGCCAATCCCAAAAAACTAACTGAAGACCAATTACCTAAATTGGTGTTAGCAGCAGTACGTACCTTGCGATCAGAAGTGCAAGATACTCTGGATAATGCTGTTGGCGAACTCCAACGCAGTAACGATCGCATCCTCAGTAGCGAAACTCGCACCAGTGACCTCAATGTTGCTAGAACAATGCTAAAAGAGGCGATAACCTCTACTCAAACAGCTATTAATCAGTTGAGTGCAGCTGTTGAGTTTCCAGAATTAATTCAGTTAGCAAATCAAGACAAAGAAGTTGCTAGATACGCGATTGAAATAGTAAGGACAATCGATGAAGAACGCAAAAATATAGACCAACAAATCAGCCTAGCCTTAGTCGATTGGCAAGTAACTCGTCTAGCCCAAATTGATCGTGATATTTTGCGAATTGCTGTAGCAGAAATCATGTATCTGGGAGTTCCCAATAGTGTCGCGATCGATGAAGCTGTGGAACTAGCGAAACGCTACAGTGGAGATGAAGGTCATCGGTTTATCAACGGAGTTCTCCGTCGAGTCACACAACAGCAAAAACAGCCTGTCTAGAAATAGTGAGGATCGGGAGGTGGGAAGATGGAGAGATGGAAAGTGTGAAGAGTATAAGGGGACAAGGGGAGCCACTGCGCCCTTGTGGGTCCCCCGCGTTGTAGCACGTGGCGTGGACAAGGAAGACAAGGCAGAAAACTAACCAATAAATACTAACCACTAACAACCACCAATCACCAACCACCAACCACCAACCACTAACGACTAAAGAAACATGGCTTTTAACTGGTTCCGTCGTCAACATAGCGATTCTTCTGAGACTTCATCCCCAGAAAAAGAGGCAGAAACTTCTGCTGTCTCAACACCATCTCCTACAGAATCAGCCACAGCACCTACAACAGAAGCAGAACAACCTGTGGCGACAGATTTACTTGCGTTTGCAAAAGCTGCTTATAAAAATATTCAGCAAAAGCAACAATCTCAGACAATAGAAACTCCGTCTACTGAGGAAACAACTGAGACTACACCAGAAACACCAACATCAGAAACCCCAGCACCAGAAGAAAGTGTTGAAACTGTAGCTGAAGTTAGCGAAGCAACAACCCCAGCGCCAGAAGAAAGTGTTGAAACTGTAGCCGCAGCCACTGAAGTTACAACAGAAGTATCAAAAGAAGTTACTCCCCCAACGTCAGTTACCACCTTAGAAGAAAACTCAGAAAATACATCAACTGAAGCAGTAATACCAAAACAAGAACCTGCTAGTCTATCCTTACTAGCAAAGGCAGCAGCAGAACGACAAGCGAAGCAGGAACGTTTAATCGCAACTGCGATAGAAGTCATAGAACCGGAAGAAGTACAACCAGTGCCATCTGCTGCTACTACGACTCCAGAAACAGCCGAGCCTATACCCGAATTAGACTTTGATGAAGGATTTTTATGGTCAACAGAAGTACTAGCAGCACAGGGGAGACGAGCCGAAGACGTTTCGATTGAAGAAATTACCTGGCTCAAAAGGCTAAGGCAGGGTTTAGATAAAACCCGTCGTAATATTGTTAACCAACTCAAAGCCATTGTTGGTCAAGGGCCCCTTAACCAAGCTGGGGTTGCAGAAATTGAGGCATTATTATTGCAGGCGGATGTGGGTGTAGAAGCCACAGATTATATCATCACGGCCTTGCAGGGCAAACTGCGCGAAGAAGCTTTACCACCAGAAGAGGCGATCGCCTACCTCAAACAAATCCTCCGGGATATGCTGGATCGACCAATTCAAAAATCTCACAAGCCGTTTTTCGCACCCGAAAAAGATTCTTTTAATATTTGGTTGATTACAGGGGTGAATGGAGCTGGTAAAACTACCACTATCGGTAAAATTGCCCACTTGGCTCAAAAATCTGGCTATCAATGCTTGATTGGGGCTGCTGATACTTTTCGTGCTGCTGCTGTGCAACAGGTGAAAGTTTGGGGCGATCGCAGTGGTGTAGAAGTAATTGCCAATCCCGGTAAGAATACTGATCCGGCTGCTGTTGTGTTTGATGCGATCAATGCAGCAACAGCACGACAAACCGAATTACTTTTGGTAGATACCGCAGGTAGACTGCAAAATAAAAAGAACTTAATGGAGGAACTCAGCAAAATCCGTCGGATTATCAATAAAAAAGCACCCAACGCCAAAATAGAATCTTTACTAGTATTAGATGCAACTTTAGGTCAAAATGGATTGCGTCAAGCTGAAGTGTTCTCGGAAGCAGCAGAACTCACTGGTGTAGTTTTGACAAAACTGGATAGCACCGCTAAGGGGGGTGTGGCTTTGGCTGTAGTGCAGCAGTTGGGTTTACCAATTCGCTTTATCGGTGCTGGTGAAGGTATTGAAGATTTACGTCCTTTTTCTAGCTATGAGTTTGTAGAAGCACTTTTGAGTGGCTAGTAGCCAGGTTAAAGGTGAAGAGTTAAGGGATAAATTATCCGTCCCCTTGACTCAATACAGTTCAGTTAATCGATATAAATCTGAAATTTAACTCAAACCAGCAAGTTTTTGATAACGGGTGGAAAACCTCTGCTAGAATTGCAACTTAATACTTGAGTTTTAACAACCGTTTGTATGGTTGTTAAATTTTATTGCATAATAGTTAGCTGATTTAAGTTAATATCAAAAGCTGTTTCCCTGCTTTCCTAAGACTGCTCTTTGATTTCTCACACAATATTGTCTGGAGGTAATTTAAAAGACATCAATTTAATAGCTACATGTTAACATCATTTTTAATGTAATGGAGAAAAATAGTGAGTTATGATTTTTTGTGAGTCTTTCTTATAACTTCTACTCGTATGTGGAAAAACTTGGAGAACATATTAAGCTACATAAGTTCAACATGGTTAAGACCTTACATGAATTTCATAACTCAGTGCTAAGATTAACAGCTAAAAGTTTGCGTATATCCCAATGAATTTATCTATCTTAAGGTATATGAATTATCCATAAAGTTATGAAATAATTCATTATTTTCTAATACTTAGTAAAAATGGCTGCTAATAAAGGATCGGTTTTAAACTAAAAAATATCCCTTGAAACACTTACTATTGATGAAAAAATCAAATAAAAAATGAAATACTTATAAAACTTACACTTACGTCTTTCTACTCTTGCTAAACTGACGAATCTTATCTAAATATGGTTTAGCGATTCTGAGGCTAGCTCATTTATTTAGTAATCTCAAATTGCTTACTGAAGTTAAATAATACCTGTGCCTGTGCCTAAACTGCCCTCTGAACCTACCGACAGTAATACTAGTGCCGCAACAGATGTTACTCCAGTTGTGGCGCTCAAAGAACTCGTGGCAAGGCTGCACCGAGAGCAGAACAAAATCCAAGATTTACTCAGTTCTCTGGGATTTGCTCTGAGAAGCTTCAACAACTTAAACCAGTTTTTGGAGTTAATACCGCTCATGGCCACAAGAGTAACAGACGCAGACGGTAGCGCCCTGTTTCTCTACAAACCAAATGGCCAAATTAGGCTAGAACAGCTACACTGGCAGGACAGTCACCAAAGAAAAAATATTCGTAAGGCATTAGAGACGGTAAGTAGTCAAATTACGCATCAACAACATGCATCTGGGCTAGCAACTACCACCAGTATTTTAGATGCCCAGATGCATTATCATCTGGGGCCGGATGTACAAATCTTTGGTACGGCAATTCTAGTCAAGCATGTAGAAAGGGGATGGCTGTATGTTTTGAGCCGCGATCCTGAGTACGGATGGACAGAAACCAGACAAAAATTAGTTAGGCTAGTGGCAGATCAAACCGCAGTCGCCATTGAAAACGATGAACTGGCTGTAGAACTAAGGAAAAAAGAACGCCTAGATCAAGAATTAGAAATTGGTGCTGAAATTCAACGGCGACTTTTACCACGTCAATGTCCCAGTATTCCAGGAGTAACTCTAGCTGCGCGTTGTAAACCAGCGAATCGTGTAGGTGGGGATTACTACGACTTTGTTCCTACAAATCACAACTTAATTTTACCGCCTAATGTCAAAGAAACTGTGGAATCTGTTCGTTGGGCTTTAGTGATCGGTGATGTGATGGGAAAAGGAGTCCCCGCAGGTCTGATTATGACTATGATGCGAGGAATGCTACGGGGTGAGGTGCTGCACAGTAACACCCCAGCACAAATCTTGCAAAACTTAAATCGAGTCATGTATGCGGATTTAGAAAATTCTAACCGCTTCGTCACCTTGTTTTATTCAGAATATGACCCGAAAAGCCAGATGTTATCCTACAGCAACGCTGCACATAATCCTCCGATGTGGTGGCACGCTAGTACGAAAACAGTGACACGTTTAGACACTCTGGGAATGTTAATTGGTTTAGATGCTAACAGCCAATACGAAGATGGTCAAGCACGCTTAGAGCCAGGAGATACTATTATTTACTATACAGATGGACTGACTGATGCGGCAGCCGCCAGTGGCGATCGCTTTGATGAAGAAAATCTCGTCAATGAATTCAGCCTTGCTTGTAGGTATTGCAATGGCCCAGAGGAAATACTAGATTACTTATTTGAGCGAGTACAACAATTCATCGGTGCTGAAAAACAGAACACCGATGATATGACGTTGGTGGTTTTGCAAGTTAGTAATTAGGAACTACCAACAGACCCCACATCAGTTAAAATAACGTCGTCCACCCTTCTTCTTGAGTATCTTTTTGAGTGTAGGAAACACCGTCAACTTTGATACCTTCTTGATTGAGGAGAGATAGAGTTCCACCTTTGTTGGACAACTGCACATCTTTTCCACTCAAAGGTACTCTGACAGCTGCACCAGGTTCAATGTTGAATCCGTCTAAACTGGCTTTTTGCTTGAGTTGGTTGACGATCGCCCAGCCTGTTAAATCTACTTTGTTTGGTGAAGAATTAATTAAAGTGATTGACTCTTTGCCGACATCTTCTCCACTCGGATTAAGTAGGGCAGCAATAATTCTTACCTGTGGCTTCACTGATGGGGTATCTGGTATTTTTGGTTCAGATCCCACATTCTTATCGATGGGATTACCAGTGTTGTCATCTGTGTGGAAGGACTGAGACTGAAATGCAAAAAAGGCAGCAACCCAATAATCTTGAGGTGCAGATTTATAGTGAATTAATAACCCTCCATCCTGATAAATTCCATTATCTTTTTGAAACTTACCACTGCTGCCTTGATTCATGTGTATGTCATGAATGCCTCTACCTGGTTTAAAGTCGAATATTTTATCAGCTTTTTCTTCTGGTCCCCAAGGTTCCCCAAAGGCGTAGATTTCAGCTTTAGTTGCAATTGCCCTTTGAATGTATAAGTCAATAAACTCATTGAGGTCGTTGTTTTCTCCAGGAAGGCTATAGGGCAAAGCTTTCATCTGATTGACTTTAAACAAATTGCCTCGAATGTAATCTAGGGCAATTCCTCCAGCTTGTCTTTGAGAAACTTCAATTTTGTTAAATCCAAAATCTAATGTTTTCAGCTTTTGCGTAATGTAGTGTTCAAAATTACTATCAATCAAGTACAACAAATCATAGGGTTGCTGGACTGACCTAACATTAATTGCTATACGATAATCAAAATTACCGTCGTTGACATGTACTTGATAGTGTGGAGAATCGTTATCTAGTTCCATTATGCCAGCGATCGCATGACACTTTAATACACCGTAATCTTTCAAACCCATAAATAAAGTCCTTGTGATGAAAGTGACAATGTTTTTTTGAGTTACTTAAGTCTAATGCTCGTCAATAAACGTAAAAATTAGGTTAAGAATAGCAATCGCCATTCAAATAACAGTTTTATATATTACTTTCTTTTTTTTGAGATAACCTGAGTTTTAATTATTTATTCAGTATATTTATTTACTTAACAGAATATTAATATTTGACTGAAGGTTCTGCACAAACTTGAAGACAAGCTGCGATCGCGTGATCTAATGCGAGCGATTTGTTGCGACGTGCTACAGCAGCAAATGATGACAACTATCCGCCTTGGGAGTCAGCAGCAAGAAACCCCGTTTCTTTGAGCAGTAGTTGTAGTTTCACATGAGGAAGTTTCGTGTCTTTTTTGTTATTTCCCCATATATCAAAATAGAAGTTTCGCATCAGTGTAATGATGCTGCGGTACTTCACGATACTGGCAACATAGAATTCATCTAGCTTCATGATCCCGTCAGCATGTATCTGCTCGATGTTGTCGAGTAATAGAGACACCAGTTGATAATGTTGTAAGCCTTCTTTTATGCCATATTTTTCCATGATTCTGCGTTTATCGTTTTCCGAACATGAATCATACGATGGTCGAATCAGGTGGCTAAGATTTCGCAGGATCTCTCCGTAGTCGTAAAATGTGTTTTCATTAAAGAAAGATTCTTCTTCTTTCGTCAACGTAAAACTTTTGTCAAGTGCCAAACCAAAATCAGTTAAATAGATTTGCTCGCCATCGGTGAGGACGTTGCGAAAATGTGCGTCGAAGTGAATGATTTCCTTCGTCCTCAAAAAGGCAATTGTCGTACGTAAGTAATCCAAAGGTTTCTGGAGTTTGTTGGGGTTTTTCCGTAGCCATGTTTCCAGAACATGTGGTATGTACTCCAGAAACAGAACTAACTCATGGTTGGCGTTCGCTCTATCTAACATATAATTGCCGACGTTAGCATTATTGCCCCAGTACTCCACAAAGCCTTTGAGACGCTCCCTATCGACATCCAGACGCTGCCCGGAAAACGGAATAATCCGATAATGATACATCAGTGGGAAGGTGGCGATCGCTCCGTCTAATACCCAGTTGGTGGTCTTGATATGTGTCACGAGTTCACGGAAGACCCCTAAACCAGCGACTCCTAAACCAACGGAACCGAGTCCATAATTAAAGTAAGTCGGCAAATCATAGAGATTTTTGGTAGAGAACAAGTTGTCATATTCGATGTTTGTGACTGGAATGCGTTTCACAAAGACTTGGGATTTTCCAAGAACTATAGTCTGAGTCAGTCCCCAACCCAAACTTGAATGATTATCATCAAATAGAGAACGTAGTTGTGCATTATCCAACTGAGCAATTTGTGAACTGAGCTTGAAGTATCTTTTCCTTCTAAGTTCTATATGGTTCTTATCCATTTTCCCCTGTCCAGCCACATCATGAGAAACGACGTGAATATAACGCACCGGGTTCTTATACCGCACTATAACTTGCCGATTAGCTTGTCGTACTCTGCATGAGTTCCAATCCAAAACCAAGAAATGCCATCTTCAACTTCAACACCTAAAGCCCGATAATCTAGCCCTGCGCGAACTGACCAATACTTGTTACCAATCTTTTTGAAGTGCAACGATGGATGAGATGGATCGGCTTTAAGCAACTCATAGCATTGGTCAGCAGTTTGCTGTACGTTTTCGGGTAAAGTGTTGTAGCATTTCCAAAATCGTTGTGTCGTGTAGTGCATTAAATTTCTCGACACTGCCCTGACTCAAATTCAGCGATCGCCTCTTGAGCTAAGGCTTCTAACTTGCCATCTGCAATGTCTTGCTCTAGCTGTTCATCCCAACGTTGATAATCCAAGTCAAAAAACCACTGCCTTAGACGCTCGAAGTCCTGTGACGCAAGTGTTAGAATTGCCGCTTCAATTTGTTCTAGGGTTGACATATCAATGTTTATCTCTCTGCTCTTGAGCAAATTATAGCTTTGCTTGATAAGGTCAACTTGGGGATGAAGAAATCACAATGTTCAGGCAATTTGAAGCGTACTTGGGTTAGGAATAGATTCACCTTCTGTTTGCCAAGCTTCTAAGTACATTTCAATTACTTCCTCGCCGTTACGTATTGCTTCCTCACGGGTTTTGCCATGAGTGCAAGGCATAACAACGCGATCAGTAAACTCTGGAATCGTAACCAGGAAAAGCTGATCTTCGTCAGACCATTGAATAATCATGCTATATCGACTCATGAATCTTCGTTCTCCCTTAGCTCTTCGAGTGCAGTAAGTAATTTTGCTACCTGTTTTTCCAGATAGATTGGTACATCATCTCCATCCTTACCTGGAATTGTTAGTGTTTTTCTGAGCAGAGGATGTCGCCAACGCTCATGGCTACCTTTGGGCTGCGATTATGCAAATAGCGGTGAAGTTTCTATATAGAATCTGACCGAAGTTACTAACCCCTCTTCATTATGATCGGTAAAAGCAACGGCTCGAATTGTAACTGCCTTCCCAATTACTCATTGGGAGTTCTCGTCTTTTGAATCATCTCTTGGATTGTTTCGGTTTCGCCAATTTCATAAAGACTAATCAAACTATTCTCAATGGTAAAGATTTGCTGAATTGTTGCATCCGCGAGCAAATTGCCTTGCAAATCTCTGACGATTTGATGAACGGTAACGACATTTCGATTGTTTTCATCCGTCTCGAATTTTAAGGTTTCAAGCTGCACTTGAATAACCTTATATTGATTAGTCCAGTATTCGCGCACCGCGTCGCGTCCATAAACGAAACCGCCTTCCACCCCGTTCGCCCATTTCACGTCCGGGCGCATCACCGAGATGATTGTTTCAATCTCGCCTTTGTTGAAGGCTTCGTATAAATTTTGCAGAAACTGCTGATTTGAACTCACAATTGTTCACCATCCAATACGAATGTCATTCAAACAAGAAAGCAGCCCAACTATTTATTACACGGAAAATTACCGTATAATCTTTTTCTAAATCCTAATATATCAAGCATTACAGCTACCTTCTTTCTGAATATACGGAAAATTTCTTTTTTACATCCCTGATCGGATATTATACATATATTTACCGTATAAATACCCTTCACGGGTGAATTATATGGAATTTTTCCGTATATCCCTTGGTGTTATAAAGAATTTTTCTGTATAACATCTCTATTTAGAGTATTAAACAGAATTTTTCTGTATAACACCCGATGGAAAAACGCCCAAAAAAACTGCTTGAACAAGTACAAGCCAGATTTTGTGTAATTAATTGTGTCCGACTACTTAATATAAAGGCTACTCTAATTGATCCTCAACTGATCTACTTTGCCGAATTTGATCGGTGAGTGTCTCTTCCCAATTATTGTCATTTAAATCTATGCTGATCATCCGCCCAACAGCTTTTGAACGGTCAACATAAGCCTGAAAAGCAACGATATCTTCTCGATGACTCAAGACATATCGCCTTAACTCATCAAGGCTCATGGCGTCGTAATTAGCGGTTGTCATGGCTCATATCCTCCTGTAGGCTTGATCTCAAAGTCTAAATTTTCTCCAGCTAGTATGTATAACTTTCCAGTTCTCTCGTCTATGCGAACAAGCTCAATACTTTTATATTGCCATCCAGGATATATGACATTAGTGAGTCGGTAACACAATCGATAAAGTCCTTGAGCTTGTTCATTTGTGGGATTCATGTTATGTGTAAAGTCTAACTTGCCAACTGATCATAATAGCTTTAGTACAATAAATAATACACAAACTAGTTAGAAGCTCGTAGTAACGACTTTAGTCGTTGCTTTCAAGGAAGAGGACTAAAGTCCTTACTACGAACAAGTTTTATACATGATGTGAAAACTGAGGTTCTACTGCTTCACACCCTTCATCGACAAACCAATCCGCTTTAATTTCTCATTCACTTCCATCACTCTGACTTTCACAACTTGTCCCACCTTCACTACTTTCTTGGGATCATCGACAAACCTATCAGCAAGTTGGGAAATATGCACCAACCCATCCTGGTGGACACCAATATCCACAAACGCACCAAAATTGGCAACATTCGTAACTATACCTTCTAATTCCATCCCTTCTTTCAAATCAGAAATTTCTTTAATTCCCTCTTGGAAAGTGGCATACTTAAACTCGGCGCGGGGATCTCTGCCTGGTTTTTCTAGTTCTTTGAGGATGTCGCGTAGGGTGGGTTCACCAACGGTTGCGGTGACGTATTTTTTCAGGTTGGCTTTGTTGAGTTTTTCGGCAATTTCGGTAACTTTTTGTAAGTTTACACCTAAATCATGCGCGATCGCTTCCACTACAGCATAACTTTCTGGATGCACGGCGGTATTATCTAGGGGGTTTTTACCATTGCGAATCCGTAGAAATCCTGCTGCTTGTTCAAACGCCTTTGGCCCTAACTTGGGAACTTTCAGCAGTTCCCGACGATTTTTAAAGGCTCCGTTTTGGTTGCGATAGGTGACAATATTATTAGCAACAGTGGGTGTAATCCCGGAGACGAAAGTTAAAAGTTCCTTGGAAGCAGTATTCAAATCTACGCCGACGTAGTTAACGCAGCTTTCGACTGTTTCGTCTAGTTTCTTTTTCAGCAGTTTCTGGTCTACGTCGTGTTGATATTGTCCCACGCCAATAGATTTGGGGTCTATCTTTACCAGTTCCGCTAGTGGATCTTGCAAGCGACGACCAATACTAATTGCCCCACGTACGGTAACATCTAAATCGGGGAATTCTTGTCCTGCAACTTTGCTAGCACTATATATAGATGCACCAGACTCGTTAACTATAACTTTGATTGGTTTGCGTTCCAAACTTTGCAATACTTGGGCGACAAACTCATCTGTCTCGCGGGAAGCTGTACCATTACCAATAGCGATTAACTCTATCTTGTATTTTTCAATCAGATTTTTGAGTGTTTGTGCAGCTTTGAGGCGCTGTTCGGCTGCTTGGTGGGGAAATACTGCTTGATATTCCAAGAATTTCCCAGTTTCATCCATTATAGCAACTTTACACCCAGTTCTAAAACCTGGATCGATCGCCATTGTTGGTTTCATCCCCGCAGGTGCAGATAGCAGCAACTCTCGCAAGTTTGTTTCAAATGTTTTGATCGATTCAACATCGGCGTATAATTTCTTCTCTGAGATTACCTCACTGATCAAAGAAGTTTTCATCAGACGATTGAATGCATCTTTGAGCATTTCTTGATAAAAATTGCGGATAGGACGATGTTTGGAGCGAATTTCGTGCGATTCTAAATAGGAAAGTACCACATCCTCATCAAAGCTAATCCCAAAACTCAATATCTCCTCATTTTCACCGCGACACAGTGCGAGCAGATTATGGGGTGCAATATTCTTAACTTTGATCTGATAGTTGCGGTACATTTCAAACTTAGTTGTACCTTCAGGATGTTCATCTTTGATCCGCGAGGCAAATATTCCCTCTTCTAGGAGATATTCACGCAGATATGCTCGCAATTCTGCTTTTTCTGCTACTTCTTCGGCTAGGATATCAGAAGCACCTCTTAGGGCTTCTTCTGGTGTTTTCACTCCCTTTTCTTCAGAAACATACTTCGCTGCTGCTTCTTCCAAAGATGTGGGTGCAGCATTTTTGGTATTCAGCGATTTGATCAATTCAGCTAGCGGTTCTAGTCCTTTTTCTCTGGCGACAGTGGCGCGGGTGCGACGTTTGGGACGGAAGGGTAAATATAAATCCTCCAGTTCCGTTTTTTGTAAACAAGCTTCGATTTTCGCTTTGAGTTCGTCACTCAGTTTACCTTGTTCGGCGATCGCATTCAAAATTGCCGATTTTCGTTCTTCTAGTTCGCTTAAGTAGGTATGTCTATCTGCTAAATCGCGCAGCTGGACTTCATTCATTTCCCCAGTGCGTTCTTTACGGTAACGTGCGATGAAGGGAATTGTTGCACCCTCCGCCAGTAGTTCCAGCGCATTTTGCACCTGATAGGCTTTGAGGTTGAGTTCAGTTGCCAGTAGTTGAGGAATGTTCAGCATTGGGTGTCAGTCAGAAAAGCTACTCAATCAAGGTAATACCTTAGATAGCTTTGATGATGCAAGCGTATGATGGTAATATCATATATTAGACTTTTTTGTAATTACTATTGATGGTGTTGTTGTTTATTAGTAGCACATTGTGGCTCAAAAAAAAGCGTGAATGTATAATTACTACACGTCTTTAAACGATAGCCCCAATTTCAAATACCGAAAATTTAGCGCTTCTGGTTTAGTTCAGAGGTGAAAGAAAGATGACTTTGTTGTTTGTAATACCACTTTTTACTGGTCTAGTAGCTGGCTATGTCTTCAAGAAAAGTACTGATGAAATTGGCCAGATTATAGGTGTAGTTGCAGCTATTAGTCTAGCTTTAGGTTTGATTTTAGCGCCTTGGCAAGTACAACTTTTGTTGCTCATCGTCGTTTTTGTGAGTACAAAAAAACTCCTACAACCAAACGAGTACAAACTTAAGCCGCAGGAAAAAGATCAAGAACAACTAAATAATCATCAGAATCAGGAATTAATTAGTTCTCAAGCTCCAGAAATGGAGAAGGAAACAATACGTAAGTATCGCGGTAGTAACTATCAAGCACCAGATGTGAGTGTTGAAATTCAAGAAGGAGAAGTTGTTGGCAGGTATCGTGGTATTCCTTGGAGAATGCATCAAGTAGTTAATACATCCAGAAGTATGGAATGACTTAAAAAAGGGGTGTAAGGAAGTAAGGGTGTAGGGGTGTAGGGGTTGCAGTTCGTATTCATCTTTTTATTTATCCTTGTGTACGCGATCGCAATTGTTTTTGTTCGTACATTTGTTGATGTTTTGCTAAAAGCTGGAGATATTTCTCGTTAGTTTTAGCTTGTATCCACTTTTGTTTAAAGGATTTAGTCGCACAGGGAAAAGTCGCTAACTTTGTTACTCCTGATGGAACTATCTTAGATTTATTCTGGGAACCAGAATTATTACCGCCAGATCCTAATCCAGAACGCACTTTTACCAGAGCTTATCATCTAGCTTTCGACATAGATCCTCTGAGTTTTGATCGCGCTGTCGAAGTACTCAAACACAACCAAATTGCGATCGCACACGGACCAGTCACTCGTCCCACCGGACGAGGCGTTTATTTTTATGACCCCGATGGCTTTATGATCGAAATTCGGTGCGATCCCAGTTGAGGAAGACAAAACAAGTCAAAAGTCAAAAGTCAAAAGTCAAAATTAAGAACTTTTAACAAGTCTCTTCCCAATGACCAATGACCAATGACCAATGACCAATGACTAATGACTAATGACCAATGACCAATGACCAATGACCGATGACTAATGACTAATGACCAATGACCAATGACAAAAATGCAAATTTTCCAAGTTATTGAACAAGCAATCACAAAACCTCCTATTCCACACGAACCAGCAAGACAGTCATTAAAAGCTTGGGCGATGTATTGCTTGCGAGACAGAGGTTTTAAGGTGGTATATGCTCAAAATGCTGATTTTGCTATTGAAATGAAGGGTGGCGAAAAAATTTATTTTAAAGTAGCAAATACTGACGAGAATTTAGATCATCAATTTGGTTGGATAGTTTGGAATAGTGCGACGAAAACTGCTAGCCTTGTTCCTCCGCAATCATAACTTTTATTGTGCCTCTAAATCCTCTGTTCCCTGTTCGCTGTTCCCTTTTTTTGTAAAAAATTAAAGGGTAAGGGGTGTTCGTTTCATCCCTTTCCCTCTTCCCTTTAACCAAAAAGTAGTGCCTACCCTAATAAAGTTTGATTAAAATTCAATTTATGCTACAGGGTAGCTAAATTGCAATCTAGTGGGCGTTCTATGTCATCTTCACCCAGGTATTCGCCATTTTGAATTTCCAGAATAATTAGTGGGATAAATCCTGGATTTTCTACTTTGTGAAGTGTGGCTGGAGGAACAAAAGTTGATTGATTTTTATTAAGCAATTTTTCCTCTTGGCCACAAGTCACCTTTGCTGTGCCGGAAACTATAACCCAGTGTTCACTGCGGTGATAATGGATTTGTGGTTTAATGCCTTGCTTTGGCTTAATTTCAATACGATTAATACTGTAGTTTTTCCCTTTTTCTATAACTTCTACTTTACCCCAATATCGGGTATCACTATATGAAGAAGATTGATAGACTGGCGACTGAGGATTACTGTTTTCATTCTGGATCATAACTAGTTTCTCAACTAGACAGCTATTACCATTCTTCTCTACTGTTAGGAAAAAATGTTGAATGCTATAGAATTTGTAACTACATTTTTTGTAATGAATTGAAGGGAACTTCAGCATTTAACCATTCAAGAAAATTTTGGTTGATTTCTGTGGGGGAAATTTCGGCAATAAAGTTAGTGTAATTAATATGTTGACGAATCACTCCTTCAATTTGTTCCCGATAACCTGCTTGAGTTTTCACAATTAGCACCATTTCTGGCTCTTCTGTAATTTCTCCTTTCCATATGTAAGCGCAAGTAATAGGAAACCAATTGACGCAAACAGCTAATTTTTGTTCCAATAAAGCACGACCGATTTGACGTGCTTCATCTGCATTATTTAGGGTCATGTAGTAAAGTTTCATTTTCAAAAAATTTACTTATTGTGATCTAGGTACTTGACTTTTACAAATAAATGCGTTTATTCAGCGTAATTAAGTTTTTCCACAATATATTACTAGTCACTGTAATCTTAATAAAGTTTGCGATCGCTATTTTTGTCGAGTATTAAATCTCCTTATCATATTGATTTATTTGACGAGAGGTAGAGTCAGAAGAACTGTGATTAATTGCAAAAGTGTCACATCGTCTCTAGTTTGTCACACTCTGCTGCATCTTAATTTATTTTTAAATATAAATAATCATAGACCATTGCTGTTGCTTACAGCACAGGCTATACAGCTAGTTATGGGTTTGAGGACAAGGTGAATCTATCTCGTCAAAATCTTTAATCTATCTTTAATCTAAATGTTACAGAATCAAAAAGTGTCTAAAGATAGTGCAGTTAAAGGTAAAAATAGCCAAAATTAATTGTAGGTATTTATGAGAGATTTGATTTATGAAACGCTTACTTCTTAATTTGGTAGTTTTAGTTAGTACATTCAGCATTATTCCTAGTGCTTATGCTAACCCAGTGAATAGTCAAATCACCAATCGTAGTAATCGGGCTGGTTTTTTAGTTACCAAACCAGTGACGATTAAGAATAACTGGGGTAATGTCAGCAACCGAAATAATAGGCTAAGACAAACTGCGGGTTCAATTTCAGTCGTCAGACAGCAGGGATGCACAAAAATTGATCCACTTGAGATTATTCATAATCCTGGTTTGATTATCAAGGAATGCGAAGAACGCAAAAACCAAACTCCTGAGTATCTCCAGCCAATAGAGTATTTCAAGACTCCCAAACAAATCAATTCTGGTATTAACGTTACAGTTACTAAATTTTAATTTTACCAAATTAGTTAAAATAACTAGAATCCTGATAGATATTGATATTATATTTATTTTATGGGCGTACATCTGTACGCCCATACCAATGCCTGTGTATGATAAAAAAGTGAAATGATGTGACTAATTTTGCTGTTTGAGTAAAAAAATCAAAGTCACATCACAAAATTTTCAACATAGTTTTATGATTTTTTCTGCTCAACTTTGGCAACTAAATATTCTGCCATTTCAATAGCAACCATCATTAATTCTTGCTCTTGCTGACCTTTAGCTCCTTCATCACTGACGGTTGCATAAATATGAGGATTAGAAAGCATACTAGCTAACAACTGTGTAGCAATTTGTTTGACTTCATTAGTATTGGATTGCATCTTTGTTTATCCTCCCAGATTAGTAACGCAAATTTCCAGAAATTACACTACACTTTGAAATACATTTTTCATACCCAAAAAATTGTTTGACTATTAAGCAAAAGCCTACTACTTTAGTTTTACTTTTAAAATAAAACAACAATGTGAGAAAGTTGTGAGGTGACACCTATAATTATCTTTAACTGAAGCATATTGAGATATGGCAATCCGATTTGATTAATGAATTTACTCGTGGAGGCAGGCAATAGGCAATAGGCAATAGGCAATAGGGAAAGAAAGAAAAAAAAGGAAGCTAGATGTGTACTGAGTTTTGTTCAAAAATCAAATAGGAATCCTATATAAGATTCCTAATTGAATTTTTCATGTTACATAATCATTGGAATACAACTCTCTACGAAGGTCAACACGGATTTGTTTGGCAGTATGGCGAAGAATTGCTCAACTTACTTTCTCCCCAAGTAGGCGATCGCATTCTGGATCTGGGCTGCGGTACAGGACAGTTGACTGATAAAATAGCTACTCATGGCGCTGATGTCTTGGGAATTGATCATTCTCCCGCCATGATTGAGAAAGCTAGACAAAACTATCCGCATTTGCGATTTGATATTGCTGATGCTAGGAACTTCCAAGTTGAACAGCCACTAGACGCTATTTTTTCTAATGCTGCACTACACTGGGTCAAAGAAGCAGATGCAGTAGTGAGTTGTATTTACAAAGCCTTAAAATCAGGTGGAAAGTTCGTAGCTGAATTTGGTGGGAAAGGAAATATCAAAGCCATTGTTCAGGCGTTGCAAGATGCTTTGATGGAACTGGGTTACAATTCTCCAAGTACAATCAATCTTTGGTATTTTCCGAGTATTAGTGAGTATGCAAAGTTACTAGAAAAACAAGGTTTAGAAGTAACCTATGCGACCTTATTTGATAGACCAACTCCTTTAGAAGGAGGTAATATGGGTATGGCGAACTGGCTACAAATGTTCTTTACCAGTCAATTTTTAACAGGACTTTCTCCTACACAACAAACAAAAGTCATCCAAGCTGTCGAGGAACGTTTGCAGCCTATATTGTATCAAGATGGTAAGTGGTGGGCAGACTATCGTAGAATTCGCGTAGTTGCTATTAAAGAATAGATTAAATGAAGTTTTATAAATATCATGCTCTCGGTAACGATTATTTGGTAATTAATCCCCAAGATTTACCGTTTGCGCTCACACCTGAGAAAATTAAAGCAATTTGCGATCGCCACTTCGGAATTGGTTCCGACGGTATTTTATTCGGGCCATTACCTTCAGAAATTGCAGAGTTTGCACTTCGTATTTTCAATCCTGACGGTAGTGAAGCAGAAAAAAGTGGTAATGGCTTGCGTATTTTTTCCCGCTACCTCTGGGATCTAGGATTAGTGAGCGAAAAATCTTTTACAATTCAAACCGTTGGTGGAATTGTACGTTCTCTAGTCAAGGATGCAGAGAAAAGCATTCAGGTGGAAATGGGGAAAGTTAGCTTTTGGAGTGATGAGATACCAGTTGTTGGCGATCGCAGAGAAGTTATCAGAGAATCAATCTGTGTTGATGACCAAACTTTTTCTTTCTGTGCGGCGACGATTGGAAATCCACACTGTGTAATTCCTTTACCAGAAGTCACACCTATTCTTGCTAAACAATACGGGCCGAAGCTAGAAATCCATCCATTGTTTCCCAAACGAATTAATGTTCAGTTCATGAAAGTCCTGAATAGAAATCAAATACAAATCGAAATTTGGGAACGTGGTGCAGGTTACACTCTAGCTTCTGGTAGTAGCAGCAGCGCCGCCGCCGCAGTTGCCCATAAACTGGGTTTGTGTGATGCTGATATTACAGTACAAATGCCTGGTGGTTTGATTGATATTCAAATCAAAAACGACTTCACAGTTATCATGACAGGCTCCGTCACTAAAATATCTGAAGGAAATCTATCCGAGGAATTGTTTACGTACTACAACAACCCCCGATAACGAATAAAAACCAAAATCACCGCCCACGATCCCAACGCGACTTTGACTGCAACCAGAATGTTGAGCAGAGGGATAACTCCTCCACTGACAAGTGCGCCTAACTCTCCGTGCGGTAGTTCTACTCCGGCTAGAGTTACAACCGCCAGTACAATGAAAACAAGAACCGAAACCTTCTCCCATGTAGCCGCGTGCCAGCGCTTGTAAATCGCCTGCATCCACTCCGGTGATGAGGTAATCGCAACAAGACCAATCGCCGTTCCACCCGCCACCCCGGCCGCAAAACCACCGCCCGGACTCAGATGTCCTCGAATCGCTAGTTCGATACCCACCAACGCGGAAATTGTCGCTCCCAGACGCGCTAAAACAATAGATGGTTGATCTGTGAATTGATAGATTGTGCAGGACGGTCTTTCATTCGCCAGCAGAAAATTAGCACCCAAAATCGCAATTGTAAATACCACTACTTCAAAGATAGTGTCGTACAGACGATTCATAAAGATGATACCCGAAACCGCATTCGGCACTCCAGTATCTTGTACAATCGCCTCGACGATAGGGATAGACGAGTCCGGTGCCGGGTTAGGGATGACGAGCATTTTGACAAATAGCGCTATCCCTGCTATAATATAAAGCCATTTCATGAATGCTTCTCCTCTAAGTCTGGTATATTTACATAGGTTAGGGTTGTCCCTGGTAATAAAAGTTCGTTTTTTATGATGTCATAGATGCGTTGAACCCTGGTCGTGGTGTGATAGGGTTGCTTTTCGTCCCCAGATACTGTACCGTCTGGTTCACTGTCTTGAGATCGGGTACAGATGGCATGGACTTCTTTTTCCATCAGCGCCCGCTGCAAAGCCTGTGTATTTGTGTAGGTCAGTAACTCAAGACGCATATGGCGTTTGCCAAAAATGGTTCGTAAGTTATCCATCAGTTGCCCAAAAAGGCGATCGCCTTTCTCGTCTGGTTGAGAATCCTCATCTGTCTCGCTCGCCGAGTCTTGGATCACACCAAGACGCATGACCAGCGATGAACGCACCGCAACCGCATAGAGAGTAATCGCAAGCATGGTACCCACCAATGCTTCGGTCAAAGCAACATCCGCCGCCCCTAAAAGCGTATATATCAATGCCGCCACAGCTCCCAAGATGCCGCGAATGACCAGGGCATGGTATGGATTGACCTGAAGTACCACCATAGAGGCTGCCAAGGGCAGCAAGGCGATAATCGCATATACATAGATATCGATATCATTCATACTTTCCCCCGCTACTGGAACAGTATGCCAACACATACCCCAGTACTGTATTCCAAATCGCTAACGAGATGATGGCAAGGATGAGCAGCGGCCATTCACTGGGTCTTTTTAGGAGTAGCCCAATCACGATACTCATCGAACCGAGGGTATCGGCAACCGAAAGACTATGCAATTTGAACAAGAGCGATCGCTTGCCAAGCAGGGGTAAAGTACCCCAAAACCAAAAGACGATTCCTATACCTATGCAGGTATAACTAAAGACATCTATCATAGATCACTCTTCAATCCATCATTCATTCGTTTGATCACATGGGCCAGCAGCATTAATGCGGCATTTCCCACACTCAGGATGATGACCCCGACAACACCGATCATCCAATCATCCCGTAAAACGGATACGACCAGGATCATGACTGATGTCTTGGTGGCGATACTGGCAAAGGCCAACATTGTCTGCCAGATATCATCATCCTGCCATGCCTCGTACATGGGGATGAGCAGCGCCAGAATCATTGCTATCAGTACCAGATTCACTTCTTTTTCCTCCGTCGGACTCGATGCACTTCGTACCAGCCTTCTTCGTGGTATTTCAAAACAATGGTCTTGGGGGTAAAGGTGATTAAAAATACATCCAAGAATATAAGACCGGGTGTCCGTCGTGGTGGGACTCGTTCCAGGGTTACATGTTCTTCGTTATGCGGACGGAGGATAATTTCAAATGCTTCAATATATGCCTGTGGAATTGCCACGATGACCTCACCCAGCGCCCGCAGCCAATCCTTTAATCTTCCTACAGATTTGGGACCTCCCGGCAATAGGAGTGCGATGCTAACGCCGATAATGATGTTTGCCACACTCAGGTTAGCGGTGAGCAGAAACCAGATGACTAGTCGCAATATCAGATTCAGATACCCAATCATGCCAATACCATCCAGAACAGCAGGATCAACATCAGACTCATCACACCAACCAGATGCTCAAATTGCTCCAGCAAACGCGGTAGCTTGAGTTCTGAGCGTCGAAAAATTACAAAATATGCCAGCCAGCCAACGCCAATGATTGCAAGTGGTTTCGTGATATTAGCGATGGTATAAGCCTCGAAATACACAACATTTGCTGCAATCAGGCCACCGATCAACAGGATCACCGCTGTCCAGAAACCGGGTTGTACATCCCCTTTTCCCTCTTGTCTCTCATGGGGCAGAAAGATGAATTTGGCAAACGATATTGCCGTTCCCAGAGCTGCAAAGTTCATGGCAATAGTTTGCCAGGGCATCAAATTCTTGGTCGTCAGCACTTTCGCCCCGAAACCGGACAACATGGGAAAGCCTGAAATCGAAAAGCTGGCCATAACCAGAGCAACCCAAACTCCGGTATTGATCGGCTTTTGTTGCAGTTCCTTGAAGTTTCGGCTTGGTAAAGCACCTGCAATCAGAAAGAGCGCCGATTTGACCAGTCCATGTGTTAACGCATAAAAGCCACCCACATTAGGTGCAGCAAGGATAAAGCCTAACTGCGAAACTGTGTGGAACGCTAGCATCCGCTTGGTATCCTTTTCAAAGACGGCATAGAAAACTCCCAAAAGCGCTGTCCCAACTCCGAAGAGCCTGACTATCGGATCAACCTCATCCAAAACCAAAGCACAACGCACCAACGGATAGACGCCAGCTTTAACTACAATTCCCGACAGCATCGCCGACACCGGGGTTTCTGATTCGGAGTGAGTCAACGGTAGCCACAATCCCGATACAAAGATCCCTCCCTTGACCAAGAGTCCCAGAAAAATCAGAGCAAGCGCCTCCGGAGGTGCGCCCCGCAAACCTGCAAAAGCAAACGAATGATGGGTCTGATAGACCAGTACCGCGCCAACTAGGTAAAACAGCATTGCCACGTTGCTGACAAACAGATAACGCAAGGCAACCCAAATTGACCGATTAGACCGGGAATAGGCAATCAAGAGAAACGCGGCAATCCCACTTACCTCTAACGCCACGTATAAGCTAATAAAATCCGAACAGACAAATGCGGCATTCAGACTGCCATGCAAAATGATCGTCTGTGCATAAAAAAAAGCCGTCTTATCGCTGTGCCAACAGTAGAGGATGACCGCTGCTGTTACCAGCGCATTGGTTAATATAAAGTAGCCGCTCAATTGATCGACCACTAATGTAACGCCGAAATTATCCAGTAATTGCAGTGTCAGGGGCGCTTGTTCGGCAAATAGCTGCAACGCATATGCGCCTGAAACAAGGGCCATGCCCAGTGCGAGATACCGATCAAGTTTGGGGAGCAGATAAATTGTGAACCCGACAAAAAACGGTAGTCCGATCCATGCAATTGTAAGGGTATTCATGGCGTATTGCTCTTTTCGATCTCTTTGCTTTCCAATGTCGGATTATCCCGTGCCAACTTCATGACACCAACTAGCATTAGGGCTTGAATTGACAAGCCGATCACAATTGCCGTCAATATGACCGCCTGGGGAACCGGATCGGAGTAAGCCCCATTTTTGACGTCTGAAACAATAGGTGTGAACAAGCCATTTCGCGATGCAATCAGTACGTAGTAGGCGATCACCCCCGTGTTCATGACATCCATAGAGACGATCTTCATCACAAGGTTTTTTTTAAGGATAATGCCGAAAAATCCGCAAAATATTGTTGCGAAGATGCACGCTTCTAACACGGGAATTGCCTGTTGGGTAGGGGTTTGAAAAAGGGTGTAAGGGTGTGGGGTGTAGGAGGAGTAATATTTTCATCCTTGGTTGTGTGCGATCGCGTAGCGTCTCCCCTTTGGGAGAATCGCCTCTCCAATTTCCAAAGAATGCCAAATGTCCTGCTGTCTATCTCCTGGTGTAGTAACGCTAGATGCAGCTTGAACCATAATTATTTAGTTTCGATTAATAAGTGTTATGTTAACAATAACACTATTAATTAGTGTTTTAGAATATTAAGCACTAATTAAAAATTAAATAATTACTATAATTCCTATCAATGGTTGTCCAAAAATCGAGTATGCTTGCCATTACAGTGAGGATTAAACCCGAAGGCGAAAAAGTTGTGAGTCTGGATTTGTCTACTCCGTTGCAATTGATTGGGCGATCAGCAGAGTATCAGCGTATTGTCGAAGTGTTGTCAGAAGATGGTGATTTATTAATTACCGGTGTACCTGGTAGTGGCAGGCGTACCTTAGTCAAGGGAGGAGCGCAAGAAGTTGGAGCAGTTGTACTGGAGATAGATTGTATTCGCGCCACAGATGGCGAAAGATTTTTACAACTGCTAGCAGAAGCTATTAGCCAAAACTGGGAAATAGCCAAAATTGAAAATTGGGTAAATCACTGTGCTAGTGAGTTTTTTATCTTCGATGTAGAAAAAAAACTCAAGCTGTCGCGTTCTCTTAACCAAAAGCAGCTATGGCAGGCATTTGAGCTGTTGTTAGAGTTGCCCCAAATCATGGCTATAGATTTACAAAAGCGGTTAGTGCTGATTTTGCATAGTTTCCCTCATATTCGTTCTTGGGATCGCAATAGTTTATGGGAAGCGACATTCCGGCGCAAAATCAATCATGACACTGATGTTAACTATGTTTTAATAGCAACTATCGCTGAAACAAGTCACCACTCAGATGAACATGATTATCCTTTAGAAATTTTGCAATTGCCCCCCTTAGCCAGAGACATCTTAGCCGTGTGGGCTAGGGAAATGCTACACGTACGGAGACTAACATTTGATCCTCGTTCCAAAGCACTACCACTATTTTTAGATGCTGTACAAGGACACATTGGTGATGCAATGGCACTGATTCGTCGTCTGCAAACTTCATGTCTGCCTGATAGTTTCATTACTGAACAAGATGTAACAGAGGCAATTGAAGGATTGCTCAAAGACTTGTCGATGACTTACGAATCCTTACTGATGATTCTACCAGCCAATCAAGTGCATCTTTTGGAATGTTTAGCCTTAGACCCCACAGAAAAACCACAAAGTAAAGATTATATTCAAAAACATGGTCTTTCTAGAGGTGGTAGCTTACAAGGTGCGCTGACTGGTTTACAGCACAAAGGTTTGATTTACGGTGCAGAGCAAGCTTATAAGTTGGCGATGCCGTTACTAGCTTTATGGTTGCGGCACAGATTGAGTTAATTCTCACGGGTTATGCGTTTGTAGTGAGGACTACCCTGCGGGAACGCTGCCCGTACAGTCCTCAATCAGTCCTTAAATATTTAAACACGCTTGGTGCTTATACCAATTCTATATGAAGACGCATACAAAGACCCCACCCCGGCTTCGCCACCCCTCCCCGCAAGCGGGGAGGGGTTGGGGGAGGGGTAAAATTCTATGCAGCTTCACGAAGAATTGGTATTACTTACGAAGCTATCAGAACTTAATGCGATGAAACACTAATTTGATCACAAGCCTAATTTGAGGCAGTTTAATTATTAATTTAATATAAAAGTAACTAATAAATATAAATATTTTTATGAAAAGATATAAACTATCTAGTTTACTTAAATTGACTACAGTAACGCTGATCAGTTTTTCTGTATTGCTCCTGTTTTGGCTCGTCTCCCCATTACCAAAGACACTTGCTAAACCTGAAACTAAAATTTTTGAACAAGTTTGGCAAAGCGTCAATGATAACTTTTACGATCCAAAATTTAATGGTGTGAACTGGAAAGCAATGCGGGAAAAGTACAAATCTCAAGCCATGCAAACCAAATCTAACCAAGAATTTGCAGCGATTATCAATCAGATGCTTGGCGAATTGCAAACTTCTCACACCCGCTACTACACCCAAGATGAGCCTGCTTACTATCAGATTTTAGGTATTTTTGTACCTAGAAGTGGTGAATTACAAAAACAGCTAGCAAAATTCTTGCCTAAAGGCAAAATAGAATACACTCACATTGGTGTATTTACGAAAAACATCAACGGCAAAACATATGTTAGTAGCATTCTTGAGAAAAGTCCCGCCGCCGCCGCAGGGTTAAAAATTGGCGATCAAATTCTCAATGTCGATGGTCATCCTTATCAACCCATACAATCTTTTAAAGGAAAAGCAGGAGAAGAAGTCAAATTATTAATTCAACGTTCAGCCAAAACAAATAGTCAAACAGAGATTGCGATCGCACCCAAAATTTATGATGCTAAAACCATGTTTATCGATGCTCAACAAGCCAGCATCCAAAACATACAACGGGAAGGTAAGAAAATTGGCTATATTCATATTTGGTCACACGCAGCCAACGAAGACCAACAGCAGCTGCAATCAGAAATGATTTATGGTCGTCTCAAAGATGCAGATGGGTTAGTTTTAGACTTTAGAGACGGTTGGGGTGGAGGAGATGTCAATTCTCTTAACCTTTTCACTGCTGAAACAGGACCAAGTGTCACTAGTGTTTCTCGTGATGGTAAAAAGTATACTTATATATCTCAGTGGAAAAAACCAGTAGCGATGGTGATCAACGAGGGAAGCAGAAGTAGCAAAGAAATTTATGCTTATGGCTTTCAGCAACATAAAATTGGGCCTGTAATTGGTACCAAAACAGCCGGAGCAGTGGTTGCTGGTCGTCCTTTTTTTATGCAGGATGGTAGCTTACTTTATGTAGCAGTTGCGGATGTATTTGTAAACGGAAATCAAAGATTAGAAGGTAAAGGCGTGACACCAGATATCAACGTTCCCTTGCCATTAGAATATGCTCAAGGTGCAGACCCACAAAAAGAACGAGCCATAGAAGCTGTACTAGGGGCTATTAAGCAAAGAGACTGAATACAAAATGACTCTGCGTTTCAAAACTCCACAACTTTTCACACTAATGTTTTCTGCTTCCTTAAACTTTGAATCGTAGAAATAGTGTGTTGTGCTACTTGCTCTATCTCCTCTGCTGTATTAAACCTACCAATACCGAATCTTAGTGACGCATAAGCTAATTGTTCTGTATGTCCCAAGGCTATGAGAACATGAGAAGGTGCAGTGGTTGCTGAAGAGCAAGCCGAACCCGAAGATACTGCCATAACTGGTTGCAATCCTAACAGCAATGCCGCTCCATCTACCCCCTCAATACTAATATTCAAATTTCCTGCTAATCGCTGAGTATGATGACCATTGAGACAAATTCCCTCTAACTGAGAAAGTTGCTCCCATAATCTTTGTCGGAGTTGGGTGAGGTATTGATTTTCTGTAGCCTGTACTTGCAAAGCTATTTCTACCGCCTTACCAAATCCGACGATTTGCGGTGTATACAAAGTACCAGAACGCATTCCCCGTTCATGTCCACCGCCGTGTTGCTGGGGAGCTAGTTGTACTCTGGGGTTGCGGCGTCGGACGTACAATGCACCGATCCCCTTGGGCCCGTAGAGTTTATGTGCTGTGAATGACATCAGGTCAATTTGCATTGCCTGTACATCTAGAGGAATTTTACCAATAGCTTGAGCAGCATCACTATGAAAAATTACACCACGTTCCCGACACATTTCACCAATTTCCGCCAATGGTTGTAATACTCCAATTTCGTTATTTGCAGCCATCACCGAAACTAAAATTGTGTCAGGACGAAAGGCTTTTTCTAATTGAGTTAAATCTATGAGTCCGTTTTTTTGAACAGGGAGAATTGTAATTTCAAAACCGAGAGTTTGCAGATATTTACAAGGATCAAGCACAGCATTATGTTCAGTAGCAACAGTAATAATATGCTGACCTTTTTGAAAATAAGCTTCTGCAACTCCTTTGATAGCTAAATTATTGGCTTCTGTTGCACCACTAGTAAAAACAATTTCTTCTGGCGTAGCGTTGATGGCTGCTGCTAATATTTCTCGTGATTTTTTGACAGCTGCTTCGGTTTCCCAACCGTAAACATGATTGATGCTAGAAGGGTTGCCAAAATGATCGGTGAAATAGGGTAGCATTGCTGCTAGTACTCCTTCATCAACAGGCGTGGTGGCGTGGTTATCGAGATAAATAGGACGATGAGACATAATTATTCAATTAAAATTTGACTGATATTTTTTAATATACTAAGAAATTTGTATATAGCGTTTCCTAAGCAACTGAGGTATACCCCAATCCTTCTTAATAAAGTTAATAGCTTTGAAAACGTACCTCACTAGGTCGAGAACCGCTATAATTCGTTTTCCCGCTTTAAAAGTGCAAATTCATCAGACAAAGCATATATAGGTGAATCTTGTTTAGTCAATTTCAAGAAAATAAAATCACTGCCATTCAATACTAATCCAAAAGCTGGTCGCTTAGGATTAGGATTACTCAGCATATAAGCCAAAGCTTGTGGTATGGCTGTCAAAAGATAAAATCCTGCACTTTTAGACTCAATTACAAGTAAGCAAAACTGTTGTTTGATAACTAAGACATCAATGCGTCCCCGTACAATTTATCCTGCATATTCTAATGACTTGAACTATAAGTTATGAAATTAAAAAAGTACTATTAAACCACGTCTACTTTGAGAACTGTAGTTTTGTAGGTTGGGTTTCGCTGTCGCTACACCCAACCTACATAATGTGCTTTTTGAAAAACTCCTCTTTTCAAGATGGACGAGGTTTAATTATTGTAGAATTATAACTTTACGGCAATGAGTAAATAAAGATAAAATGGCAATGAGACACTGTGGAGGTTACTATGACTCTCACCATTCAGGATTTAGAAAAACTGCAAGAAAACCTGCAAGAAGAACAACGTGACTACCAACTAGAATTACAGCAAGGAAACATCGTTGTAATGGGACCGTCAGATATTGAATCAAGTGAAATAGGTGCTGAATTTATCAGACTGCTGGGTAACTGGGTTAAGCCCCGACGACTTGGAAGGATTTTTGATTCTAGTGGTGGATTTATTATGCCCAACACAGATTTAAGAGCGCCAGATGTTTCTTTTGTATCAGCAGCAAGATTAAAACGTACTGTGCGTGATTTTGCTAATTTGGTTCCAGATTTGGTAGTAGAAATTAAATCGAAAACAGACCGTATTCGTCCGATTGAAGAAAAAATTAAGCTATTTTTGGAATTAGGAGCGCAGGTTGGGATATTGATCAATCCAGATGAATTAACTGTGAGTGTGTATCGTCCAAATGGTGAAATGGAATTTTTAGCAGGTGAGGGTAAGTTAGCTATTCCTGAGTTATTTCCTGGTTGGGAAATTGTAATTTCTGAGTTATGGCCGCCTGTGTTTGAATAGTGTCTGTTGGTTTACGTTAGTGGTGTGGTTATGAGTGCTGAAGCACTCACTACAAGCTTATATTTTAGGATTGGTGCTATTTATTACTACTGAGTTGGACTTGGGAAGTATTAGTGGTATTTAAATCGAGCGATCGCACTAATGACAGTGGTAATGGTTGCTGACTAATTCTGTTAATATAATTTCCACTCAGATAAGGCAAGTAATTTGGCTGATTAGCAACATAGGTTTGGAAAAAAGATAGACCTAAAAATTTAACATAGCGTTGTGCTAAAGCTGGATTTGGGCCGATCACTTGTTCTGGAAACGCAATAGCATCGTTTGGTGATTCTCCAATTGTCGAAAAGTGTGTACCATTAATAATTAATGCTAAATATTTGTTGGCAGTTGTTAACCAAGTAAAAGGTTGAATTTGTTCTGGTAAAGCTGGAGCTGCTGTATCTTTACTACTGCTGACAATCATCACTGGTATTTTAATTTGACTGAGACTGTCTTTGCCAAGAACAATACTATCAATTGGGTTAATAGCGATCGCTGCTTTAATCCGTGAATCAGACAGATCATACTGATTAGTTAAGGGTAATTCCGCAGTCAAGCACTGAAGCAAAAGTGAGACATTGAGGGTATCTTTTGAAGGTGGACAACTTTTTTGGATTTGGGGAAAGTTAATCGGCGCGCCTGCTAATGCTAAAGCTGTGTAACCTCCAAAAGATTGACCAATCACGCCTACTTCTTCCAAATTCAAGCGTCCTTGAAAAATTGGATTGGACTGAGAAAGTTTACTGAGTTGATCCAAAAGAAACTTCACATCTAAAGGTCGATCAATAAATTCTCTGGGACTAGTAATTTCTGCTGATCTACCTGATAATAGGGCTTGTAACTGCGCCGCGTTGCTACCAGGATGTTCTGGGACTGCAACCACAAATCCATAGGAAACTAGATGTTCAGCTAAGTAAACAAAGCTGGTTCGATCAGAACCAAGTCCGTGGGAGATGACAATCACTGGTCTAGGGCTAGAAATTTGTGGTAAGTAAATGTCAGCCGGGTATGTACGATTCCGAGAGGTGTCATTGAGGTCAATTGTTTGCTTTTGCCATTTATAAGGCCCTGGTTGCAGTAAGTTTATGGTGGTATTGGTATTCTCGGCGGAATTAGTCGTTACTTCTTGGCTAGCTTCTTTTTCAATCAGTGCGATCGCTTTTTGAGTCTGATTTAAAAAATTCTGGGCTAGGTTGGCTAACTCTAGAGCGCGGGCTAAATTAATCGCAATCTGACTTGAGGGAAATTTCCGTAGTACATTCAATAAAGTTAAACCTTCCGGTTCAGCCGCAGCTAAAATTAAGGCTGCACGAATTCCGTATAAACCAGTAGCCCGACTATCACCCTCAATCAGTGTTGCTAAATCTTTCAGCAATCTCTCGCCAATTGGTGTGTAGAGAAACTGCGAAACTTGTACCGCATTCAAGGGAATAGGAGTCAACAATACTTCTTTAATCTGCTGTAGTTGTTCTTTAGGTGCATACTGAAAATACGCAGCTAAATCGTCATCTATTTTACCTGTTCTGGCATACTCTTCTAAAGATTTAACTCGTATTGAACGCTCCAACAGACCGTAGGATAAGGTTAAGCGTTCTGCACTCCACACAGGACAGGGAATGAGAGTAGGTATCAAACAAGTGGCGATCGCAAAAGCACTACAGAACCGCCCGATTCGATTTTGGATTTTGGATTTTGGAGTTTGGATTAGGAATACTTTTCGACATCTGGGTTGCGGAAATCCACTCTTTGGATTATTTTTGATAATTAATCTAAATTTATCTACGCTTTTGGATATTTTTTGAGCAAATTCTAAATTTGACATTAAAACACCCTCACCTATTTTTTACTAGGAATACGCGAATTTAGCTAAATTGGGCATAAATCAGTTAACAGTTAACAGTTACCAGTTTAATTTGATAACTGATAACTGATAAGTTGTCTCCCTTGTCCCCGATTACCAATCCCCAATCCCCGATCCCTATTACGCTTCTCCCCCAACAACCACATCGCGTATTCGCAGACTTGGCCCGCCACAACCTACAGATAAACCATTTTGTCCACCTTTACCACAACCACCGGATTCGTCCCAGTAAAAGTCGTCACCAATTGCTTCTATATCTGTCAAAGTTTGAAATACGTTTCCTGAAAGAGTTACATCTTTGACTGGTTCAGCTATTTTTCCATTTCTAATCATCCAAGCTTCCCCAGCGCTAAAGGTGAACATTTCGCCGTTAGTCATTCCACCCAGCCAGTTACGGGCGTAAACTCCTTCTTTGATACCACTAAATAAATCAGCTACAGGTGTTTTACCTTTTTCGATCCATGTGTTGGTCATGCGAACAATGGGTGCATAGTGATAATTAAGACATCTAGCGTTACCTGTTGCTGCTTCTCCTAATTTACCTGCGGTTTCGCGAGAATGTAATCTTCCGACTAATATTCCATCTTGAATTAACTGCGTAGTTGTCGCAGGTGTCCCTTCATCATCATATAAATAACTACCTCTATGTCCATTTGGGGCTGCACCATCAAAAATTTGCAATTCTTTTGGGCCAAACCTGCGTCCAATCGTCATCACTTCCAGCAAATCTGGGTTTTCGTAAGCCATGTCTGCTTCTGAAAGATGTCCAAAGGCTTCGTGAACAAATAAACCTGTGAGAATGGGATCAATAACTACAGTGTAGGTATTACCTTTGACTGATGGCAGTGTTAAGGCTGCTACTGCTCTTTGGGCGGCACTTTTGACTTGGGTGTCTAGATTAATTAAATCTTCAAAACCTTGGCGAGAACCGATGGTTTCTCTACCAGTTTGGACAGTATTATCATCTCTGGCTGTGGCAGCAAAACGCATTTCCATATCTACCCAAGATTGTTCAATGAAAGCACCTTCACTAGTAGCGATGATCACCCGTTGGCTGGTATCACTGTAGCGTACAGATGTGGTGGTGATGCAATGATCTACACTTTTAAGGAGATCACAATAGCGATCGCACAATTCTTTTTTGCGAGTCAAGGAAATATAGCGGGGATTAGTACCTGTTAAAGGTAATTGACAGACTGCTTGCACTGCTTCAATAGGGGCAAGTACAGTTTCTTCATCACCAACCATGCGAGCCGCAGCAATTGCTTCTTCGATGCGTTCAGCAATTGTTGTCAAGTGGTTGAAACTGCTGAATCCCCATCCACCTTTATAAGCAGCACGAATATGTCCACCAATGGAGATAGCTTCGCTGAGGGTTTCGACTTTTTCGCCACGCAAAAAGATATCTGTACCTTCAGCTTCTTCTAGGCGAATCATTAAATAATCTACCCGCGATGAATAGCGCTGAAGTAAGTCAGAAAGCAAATTCTGCACATCTACAAGTAAGCTAGGCATTTGACAGCTAGGAACAACGACGACTTGAATTTATTCTCCAATAAAGTGTGAACGGGAAAGGAAAAGGCAGATCGAATAAAAACATTTCATTGCCAAGCATGAAAATAGGATTCTTCCTACACCCCCATACCCTTACACCCCTAGACCCACTTTCAAGTCAGAAGTAGATTTTTTTGCTCGTTTATCCTGTATTCTTTTTTAATGCGATCGCCATAGGGCGTACAGAAAGCCTTGATTATTTATCCTTGATGTGGTTAAAAATGCAAGAAAAGCTGCCAAAAATCTTTAAATTAGAGGCAGGTAATGCCAGTAAAAATGTTTTGCTGTTGGCAGGAATATTTTTCTTCCTGTGTCTGTTATTTACTCTGCACCGCTACTATAGTTTTTACGCTTCCTTCGACCAAGGCATTTTTAACCAAGTTTTTTGGAATAATCTGCATGGTCGCTTTTTTCAAAGTTCTCTTTCTTCGAGTCTTTCTACAAATGTAGTTCATGCTGGGGAAATTGCCACAGTATATTACCATCGCCTTGGTCAACACTTCACACCAGCGTTGTTGCTATGGCTACCAATTTACGCTTTATTTCCCTCTCCCGCCACTTTGACTGTTTTGCAAGTCACATTGATCACGGTGGCGGGTTTAGTGCTATATGTACTCGCTAGGCAATATCTCCAACCACCATTAGCAATCATGATTACCGCCAGCTTTTACGGTGCTAATGCGGTGATCGGTCCGACTCTAAGTAACTTTCACGACATTTGCCAGATTCCTCTGTTTGTATTTACCCTGCTGCTAGCAATGGAAAAACGCTGGTGGTGGTTATTTTGGTTGATGGCAGTTTTGATTGTAGCTGTACGGGAAGATGCAGGTATAGGATTATTTGGGGTGGGAGTTTACATGATTTTGAGTCAACGCTTTCCTCGTGCTGGCGTTGCTGTGTGTATTCTCAGTTTTGGTTACATATTGGTGCTGACTAATAAAATCATGCCTCTGTTTTCTGAAGATGCTTCACGTCGATTTGCGATCGAACGATTTGGACAATATATTGATGGAGATGAAGGTTCGACTTTAGATATTATTCGGGGCATGATTAGTAACCCTGTGCAATTATTGGTTGAATTAATCACACCTGTAAATGGGACAATTAAGTATTTACTCGGTCAGTGGTTGCCCTTAGCATTTGTACCTGCTGTTGCACCTGGTTCTTGGATGATAGCTGGCTTTCCATTATTGCAATTATTCATTAGCCGGGGTGAATCTGTTCTTTCGATTACGATTCGTTATGCCTTAAGTGTAGTCCCAGGATTATTTTACGGCTCTATTCTCTGGTGGTCACAGCGTCAGCAAAAATTTAAACCTTCATTTCGCCGCTTGTGGATAGGTTGTATTTGTCTATCTTTGGTTTTTAGCTTCACATCTAATCCAAATCGCACTTTTTACTTTGTGATTCCTGATTCCGTAAAACCACTAGTATATGTGTCATTGCCAGAACAATGGCAGCATGTAAATCAAATGCGTCCCTTGCTGGCACAAATTCCCTCTGATGCTAGTGTATCTGCAACAACTTATTTGGTTCCCCATCTTTCTAGTCGGCGAGAAATCGTACGTTTACCTGCTTTAGAACTACGTAATGATGCTCAAGAAGTGATCAAAGTAGATTATGCGATCGCTGATCTTTGGCAATTACAAAAATATCAAGCTGCATTTAAGAGCGATCGCCGTTTATTAAAAGATTTAGTACCACTGATTGACCAGCTTACCAATAATCGCGAATATGGAATCATTAGCTTTCAAGATGGCGTCATTCTCTTAAAAAAAGCTGCCAGTTCGGACACACAAGCAACAGCAGCTTGGTTACAATTCCGGCAAGAGTTGGCTAAAGGGGATCGGGGACAAGGAGGACACGGGAGACTTGTCAGTTATCAGTTATCAGTTATCAAATTAAACTGTTAACTGATTCATGCCCAATGACTAATGACTAATGACTAATGACAAATGACTAATGACAAATGACTAATGACTAATGACTAATGACTAATGACTAATGACTAATGACCAATGACAGACAAATTTTAGAGAAATGTAAAGGCTTGGGGGATTGCATCCAATGAAAATACTAGTACTGAGTTGGGAATTTCCGCCCCGTATTGTTGGAGGAATTGCGCGTCATGTCTCAGAGTTGTATCCTGAACTCGTCAAGTTAGGACATGAAGTTCATCTGATCACACCTGAATTTGGTCATGCACCCATGTATGAATTAGTGGAAGGGGTGTGTGTGCATCGGATTCCTGTAGCTGGTGGGAACGACTTTTTCCACTGGGTAGTAAACATGAACCAAAGTATGGGTAGTCATGGTGGAAAGTTAATTGCGGAGGAAGGCCCTTTTGATATCATCCATGCTCATGATTGGTTAGTCGCAGATGCAGCGATCGCTCTCAAGCATACCTTTAAAGTTCCTTTGATTGCTACAATCCACGCTACTGAACACGGGCGCTACAACGGTATTTATACTGGTACACAACGTTATATAAGTGGTAAAGAAGAATTATTAGCCTACAACGCTTGGCGGGTTATCGTTTGCACCGACTACATGCGCCGGGAAGTAGAACGAGCCTTACACAGTCCTTGGGATAAAATTGACGTTATTTATAACGGTATTCGTCCAGAAAAGAAACGTCACCACGAAGATTTTCATGCTTTAGATTTTCGTCGTCAATTTGCTAAAGATGGCGAAAAAATAGTTTACTATGTTGGTCGCATGACCTACGAAAAAGGTGTATCTTCGCTGCTTGCTGCGGCTCCTAAAGTTTTGTGGGAAATGGGTGGTTATGTTAAGTTTGTAATTATCGGTGGTGGCAATACTGATCATCTCAAAAAACAAGCTTGGGATACAGGCATTTGGGATAAATGTTATTTCACAGGCTTTATGTCTGATGAATACTTAGATAAATTTCAAACCATCGCTGATTGTGCTGTTTTCCCCAGCCTTTACGAACCCTTTGGAATTGTAGCTTTAGAAAGTTTTGCTTCTCGTGTACCCGTAGTTGTATCTGATACTGGTGGTTTTCCTGAAGTAGTACAACATACAAAAACAGGTATTATCACGTATACTAATAATCCTGATTCTCTAGCGTGGGGAATTTTAGAAGTGCTAAAAAACCCCGGATATCGGCAATGGTTGACTGATAATGCTTACGAAGATTTGGAACAGCGCTTTAGCTGGCCGAAATTAGGTAAGCAAACAGAACAGGTGTATGAGCGAGTGGTACATGAGCGATCGCTCGTAGTTTGGTAGGAGTTTGAATACAGATGAGACGCACAGAGATATACTTCTTTGCGTCTTTAATATATGCAAGTTGAAGTAAGTCGGTACAAGTTCAAGATGACTGGCGAGGGTCAATTATTTTACTATCTTCATTTGTGGCTCTATAAATTTGATATTGACGTAGTATGCCAAATTTGGCATACTGAACATATGACCCAAAAGCCAGAAAAACCTCTTAGATGAATTGGAAGCGCTTTAGATGACCTAAAGCAATTTCCTGATGATGTACAAGATGTAATGGGTTATGCTCTTGACTTAGCTCAACATGGTGAAAAACATCCTGATGCAAAACCTTTAAAAGGATTCAAAGGAAGTGGGGTTTTAGAAGTTGTAGATAATTTTGATGGAGACACATATCGAGCTATCTACACTGTAAAGTTTGCTGGTTTTGTATACCTTTTACATGCTTTTCAAAAAAAATCTAAACATGGTATAGCAACATCACAACAAGATGTTGAACTTATAAAAAAGAGACTTAAAAAGGCACAAGAAGATTATTTAGAGCAAACTAAAATCGAAGGAGAAATGACATGACTGAAGATAATAGAGTACATGTCGGTAGTGGTAATGTATTTGCAGATTTAGGGCTATCTAATCCTGAAGAAAGATTAATAAAAGCTGATCTAGCACGTAAAATCAGCGAAACTATTAATTCCAGGAAATTAACTCAAACTGAAGCAGCCGAAATTTTAGGTATTGATCAACCAAAAATATCAGCATTAAGTAGGGGTAGATTAGCAGGTTTCTCAACAGAGAGATTAATCTATTTTTTAAATGCATTAGGTAACGATGTAGAAATCGTAGTAAAACCAAAACCTGAAAGTCGTAATTATGCTAAAACCAGTGTCATCTGCTACTAATTGACACTTTATATAGTAAGCTGCTACGCAGTTTATAGTTAAGTCGATAAGAGCGATCGCCTTATTCTTTCCAAGCAACAGCAACTTGTCTGACTACTTCCAAAAACCTCTGCACTGTTGCAGATGTATTGTTGCGTCGCCAAATCATCGCCAGCGCTACCTTGGGTGTAGGTTCTTGCATTGGTTTATAAACTACCCCAGTTCTTTGCAAATGTTGCAGCGACTCCGGTACAATCGCCACACCCATGTCTGCTGCAACTAAACTCACAATTGTTTGCATCTGAATTGCTTCTTGAGCAACCATAGGACTAAAATTGGCTTGCTGGCAAAAACTAATTATTGAGTCATACACTCCAGGAGCTAAAGGACGAGGAAATAAAATGAAGGGTTCACCTTGGAGTGAAAACAGTGATACACTGGATTGATTAGCTAGCGCATGGGTTTCTGGTAACGCCACGACTAAGGATTCGTAAAAAATAACTTCCCAGCAAAAAGTATCTTCTTCTACCGGTGGACGCAGAAATCCAACATCAATTCGGTTATCTCGCAACCATTGTAATTGTTGATCTGTAGTTAATTCATGCAATTCGAGATTGACATCTGGAATGTAACTACGAAATGTCCGCAGGATGGTTGGCAATATATTATACGCCGCAGAACTGACAAAGCCAATTACAACCTGTCCCCCTAAACCACGACTGGTTTGTCTTCCCAATTGCACCGCTTGTTCTAACTGCTTGAGAATTTGTTGAACTTCACCTAAAAACACCTGTCCAGCTGCGGTTAACTGCACAGTTCTTTTGGTGCGGTGAAACAATTGAAAACCCAACTCTATCTCTAACTGACGAATTTGTTGACTGAGAGGAGGTTGAGCGATGTGTAAGCGTTCCGCCGCCCGTCCAAAATGCAATTCCTCAGCTAATGTCACAAAGTATCGTAGGTGTCGCAGTTCCATTCATGAAAGGGCTTGGTCAACTTGTTTCAACAATGCTTCTAAAGTGGAGGAATTATCTAAGACGACATCAGCACGCGCGGCTTTTTCTGCGATTGGCATTTGGCTGTGAATTCTCGCTTGTGCTTGCTCGAATGTGAGATTGTTTCTCTGCATTAATCTTGCTAATTGCTGCTGCTGGGAACAACACACCACCCAAATTTCTGTGACTAAATCGGTCATTCCGGCTTCAAATAATAAAGGCACAACTAATACTAGTATTTTTGCGGTAGATGCTTGAATTTCGGCTAAAAAGCGATCGCGGACGTAAGGATGAATCAAATTCTCTACCCAAGCGCGTTCATCAGGATGATGAAAGATGATTTCACCTAATTTTTGACGATTGAGATCACCATTTGGCAGTAAAATTTGATTACCGTAATGAATGGCGATCGCATCGAGAATAGGTGAACCAACACAGACAGCTTGTCGGGCATAAATATCCGCATCCAAAACTGGCAAATCATAAGCATCTGCTAAGTAATTGGCAACTGTTGTTTTGCCTGTAGCAATACCACCTGTTAAGCCGATGATTTTTTTGGTCATTAGTCATTAGAGACGCGATTCATCGCGTCTTTACAATGGTCATTGGTCATTAGTCATTGGTTAATTTTAAATTCTCTGGACAATTGACTATTGACTATTGTACAGACGCGATTCATCGCGTCTACTATTGACTATTGCCCATTGAATTAGTGCTTGTGTTAAACCTTCTAGTGTATATTCTTGGGCTTCGACATCTACGCGTCCAAACAGAGAACGACAAGTGTTTGAAGTCTGGGGACCAATAGAAGCAATACAAACTCCTTCTAAAGAATCTGCTACTACAGATAATTGGCTTTGTGATGAGTGACCAGAGAAGATTTTTTCTGCCAGTTGATAGAAAAATTGCACTGTTTTGGAACTGGCAAAAGTGATCACATCAACATTACCACTTTGTAAAGCTAGTTCTGCTGACGGAGGAACATTATTCGGACAGCAAGATTGATAAGCTGGAACTTCGATCACTTCTGCACCTTTGGCGCTAAGTTCTCGAATCAAAATTTCTCGTCCGCCGCTTTCGACTCTGGGAAATAAAATTTTCTTACCTGTAAGTTCTTCGGGGAAGTGTTCGACTAAGGAGTCAGCAACAAAGTCTGGTGGGATGAAATCAGGTTGTAAACAATGGTGTCTAAGAGTTTGAGCAGTTTTTTCACCGACTGCGGCTATTTTAACTTCTGCCAAGGCGCGAATGTCTTTACCCTGAGCCAGCAGTCGTTCGCAGAAGTAGCCGACACCGTTGCTAGAAGTCAGAATTAACCAGTCAAACTCAGATAACCGAGCGATCGCCTGATCTAAAGCTTCCCAACTAGAAGGGGGGCCAATTTCTAAGGCAGGCATTTCCACAACATAAGCGCCTGCTGCTGTTAAGAGTTCTGCAAATTGACTCGACTGTCCAACTGAACGTGTTACTAAAATCGTTTTACCGTTGAGAGGTAAGTGGGAAGTTGTGGGAACAGCAATAGAGCCAGAGGAGGAGTTACTTGCCATAGTGTTTGGGAGTAGTGCATTCTGGGAATGTCTAAGTCTATATTCTCAGGTTGTTAGTTTCTGCGTAACCCCACTACTTCCCCAATTACAATTACTGCTGGTGAGAGGAAAATTTCTGAGGTTTGCTCCACAATGGTTTCGAGTGTTCCTGTCCAAATTTGTTGTTTTTTAGTTCCTGCCCAGAGAATAATTGCAATTGGTGTAGATGGCGATCGCCCTTGTTGTTGTAACCGTGTAATAACTTGATTTAGGTTCTGTCCGCCCATCAAAATCACTAATGTTTCCAGTCGTGATAGCGCCTCCCAATCTAAAGCATCGGGATCATGAGCAGTAAACACAGCAAAGCAGCGACTCACAAGTGGATCGGTCAGGGGAATTCCTGCTAATAGAGGTGCTGCTAAAGCCGAAGAGATTCCTGGTACAACTTCAAATTCACAACCTGCGGCTGTCAAAGCAGCCATTTCCGAATTACACCGACCAAAAATAAACGGATCGCCACTTTTAAGGCGGACGACTTGTTTACCCTGCTGACAGTATTTGATTAGTAAATTATTAATTTCTGCTTGGGGTGTACTGGGTTTACCACCACGCTTGCCTACATCTAGCTTCAGGCAATCGGCTGGTACTAACTGCAATAATTCTCCATCGACAAGGGCATCGTAAACCAAAACTTGAGCGATCGCTAAAAGCTTATAAGCTTTTAGCGTTAGATATGCCACATCTGGTAGTCCCGCACCGACGAGATAGACTTTACCCTGTTGATTTGTCATGTTTATATGGCATTTCCAACTTGCTTTGTTACGATATATCAATCTTTTTTATAGTCAATAGAAAAATTTTCAACTTTATAAAAATTATTAAATCTGTTAAGTAATGTTACCTTAGCGCTAGTATTTCTCAATTATTTAACGATTTTATTTCGTTTCAGGATTTGGTTAAAATTAGTCATTTTCGATATGCTAAAATTTTTGCATAGGCTGGCTATTTATGTGAATATTTGAATTTTGTAATTCCAGCTAGTTTCCACTGTGGAAAGTTAAGCATTATTTTCTGCTGAAGAAATTTTCTGTAGTAACTGTTGAATTTTTTCAGCCTTATCAACCTGGCGCTGCTTTTGAAATAAAGCTTCGGCTTGTTGCAAGACTGTAACTGCTTGCTGTGGTTTTTGTTGTTGCATCAAAGCTTGAGCTAGGCGTAAATAAGCATCGACTTTTTTGGGAGCGCGCTCAATCACATCTTGAAATTCAGTAATTGCGGCTTCGATTTTGCCTTGCTGCATCAGTGCATCACCTAACAATAAATGCACAACATCGTTAGTAGAGTTAATCGCGATTACCTGACGAAAGGCTGCTTCTGCACCTGGAAAATCTTTTTGCTGGTAAAGTGTGATTCCTGTTTGGAAATGTTTATCGGTAATGATAGTTCTGATAGCCAAATAAATGAGAGTAGACAGACTGACTAAAACTATAAGTACAGCTATGAAGTTAGTAGTTTGAAATAATTCCATCTTTTTTAATCTACCTATCCTAATTTGGGATATAGTCCTCGCAAACTAGTTTATACTGTCGTACTGAATGATTGGAATTTTGATGATAAACTCAGTTCCTTTACCTGGTTGAGAATTAACTGCTAATTCACCATTGTGTTTGTCTACAACTATTTGATGAGCGATAGATAAGCCAAGTCCCGTTCCTTTGCCAACAGGTTTTGTAGTAAATAAAGGTTCAAATAGCCGTTGCTGGACAGATTCTGGAATACCCATTCCATTGTCAGCAATCCTAATCACAACCCATTGCTCAGAATCTACCTCTGTGAGAATTTGAATTTGAGGAATAGGATCGTTAATTTTGTCTTGCGCGATCGCTTCATCAAGGGCGTCAATTGCGTTTGCCAGAATGTTCATAAATACTTGATTAATCTGCCCGACATAGCAGTCTACCTCTGGCAATGCACCATAAGTTTTGCTGACTTCGATCTGGGGGCGATCGCCATTACCCTTGAGGCGATGTTGCAAAATCATCAACGTACTATCAAGCTCTTCGTGTAAATCCGCAGGGATTTTGACATCACTATCCGAACGACAGAAACTACGGAGTGATGTAGAAATTTTCTCAATGCGTTCAGATCCTACCTTGAGTGATTCTAAGATTTTGACCATATCTTCGAGAACGAATTCCAAATCCAATCTTTCAATAGCAGTGGTGATTTTGCTTGTCGGGTTGGGATATTCTTGTTGATACAGTTGGATAATTTCACTCACCCCGGCGATGTATTCTTCTAAAGGTGGGATATTGTTAGCAATAAAACTAATGGGATTATTCATTTCGTGGGCAACACCAGCAATTAATTCTCCCAAAGTTGATAGTTTTTCTTGTTGCACCAATTGCACTTGAACTGTTTGCAAAGCAGCAGTGCGATCGCTGACTTGTTGTTCTAAATATTCGGTTAGTCGTTTGAGTTGCAAATGCACACGCACCCTTGCAATTACTTCCTCTTGGTCAAAAGGTTTGGAAATATAGTCTACAGCACCCAAAGCAAAACCCTTTGTTTTGCTTTCGACATCACTTAAAGCAGCAGTGAAAATAATCGGAATGTTTTGAGTCACAGGATTGGCTTTGAGGCGACGACAGGTTTCAAATCCGTCGATCCCAGGCATTTGTACATCTAGTAAAATTAACTCTGGTTGATGACGTTCGACTTGGGCGATCGCACTTTCTCCATCGACTGCAACACGGAAACGAAACCCCTCACTATTGAGTGCTTCACACAGGACAGACAAATTTGTGGGATTATCATCGACAATCAAAATAAATCCATTATTTAAAGTATTTATCATGTGCATTTAATAATAAAATTTACTTCTAATCTGCCTTGAAAATGGGTATGGGGGTGTCAGGGGAGTCATATTTTCATCCCCTGGTTGTGTGAGTTATCAATCGCATGAGTGTCTGACTTGAAAATAGGGAACTCTTAACTTGTTAAGAGGCTTTTTCATCCGTTGTTGGTGTACGTACTTGAGTCAGAGCTACTTAATTAATGTATTTTTGAATAAAATTTTCTAAACGTTTGATTTGAAAATTGCTAGCAAGCTGGATGATTTGCCCAGTAAAAGCCTTGATGAGTAAATTTAATCGCATCTAAATATTCCCATAACTTTAAACAAGGAGGCGCGATCGCATGATTTTGATATTTGGATGAATTTTTCCGCAAGTTATGAATGTACTAGAAAAGATAGTGTCATCCTGGCGATCGCATCCAAAACTAAACTAAGCTAAAAGACAAGCCATCGGGAAAATTAGATACTCAATAAAAAACAGTTTCCAAATAAATTGATAGAAACTAGCAATAGCGCTTTTATCTTCTAAATCTACACTCCGACTCCGCCACCACATCATACCCAGCGCTACTAAATGAGTAATCACTAAAAACACAGAATTAACTTCTGCTAGATGCAGTAACCCAATTAAAATCATCATTCCATAACATACAGTCAATACCCAAAGAGCAAGATTAAATACTGCTTGCTTACCAAGTTTAATTGTAAAAGTAGTGATATTGTATTGCAAGTCGCCTTCCAGATCAGGAATGTCTTTAAAGATAGCGATCGCAAACGTAAATACCAACACAAATATAGTTAATACCCATACTGCGGCAGGAATTACTGTCATCAATGTCATCAAACTATTTTGTTTAAACACCCAATTAAAATGTAAAAACAATCCTAAATTAACAATTGCTCCCCGCACAGAAAAAATACATAAAGCTGCCCAAAAAGGAAATCTTTTCAAACGGATTGGAGGCAATGAATAAGCTGTACCAATAGCTAAACTTATTGTCACCATCCCAAATAAAAAATGCCCTCCTAACCAAGCAACTACCAACGCCAAAACGCCAGTAATTCCCACAATTAATTTACCTGTTTGTTGAGAAAACTCTCCGGCAGCAATCGGCAAATGTGGTTTATTAATCTGATCAATCGCCACATCTTCTAGTTGATTCAAGCCCACAATATAAACATTGCCGCACAGACAAGCAAACCATGCTAACAAAATAGGTGATAGAGAAAAACTGCTATTTACTAAAGCAAAGGCAATGAGATATAACCCTAATACACTTAAACTTGTACCAATAATTGTATGTGGGCGAGAAAATTTCCAAAAAGCATACAGCCAATTGCTTTGAGAAGCTGATTGTGAAATTTGATTCATAATATTTGTTGGTGGTCAATAGTCATTTGTCATTTGTCATTTGTTATTGGGCATGAATCAGTTAACAGTTTAATTTGATAACTGATAACTGATAACTGACAAGTCTCCCTTGTCCAGAATGTCTTCCACACTCCCCAATCCCCAATCCCTTATCCCCTATCCCCGTTACCCCTTATCCCCAATCCCTTCTCCCCACACAACAATCCAAATCTAATTAACCCCCGCTCGTAACCGTGACGCATCAATCCCAACGACAACGCGCCAACAATCGTACTCCAACCCGAACGCACTAACCCAAATATTGCTTTCGGAGTGAAGGCCGAATCAATCACCACATTCCAAAAAGGTTCTACTGCTTGTGACCAATCAGCAGTGCGGATATTTTGTAAGCCTAATTGCAGAGCGATCGCTTCATACTCCGGCAAAGAAATCACATAGGGTAAACAATATACCTGATAAATTTTTGCTAAATGCTGTTGCTCATCATTAGTTAGTGGTGAATTATCCGTAGGGCGATGACACCAAGTCACCATGATTAACTTTCCACCAGGTTTCAATACCCGATAACACTCTTGCATAAACTTGGTTTTATCGGGCATGTGTTCACCACTTTCTAGCGACCATACCAAGTCAAAAGAATTGTCAGCAAAGGGCATTTCTAGAGCATTTGCCACTTGAAAATGAGTCCGGCTACTTAAATTCACCTCATCCGCTCTTTCCTTGGCTCTAGCAGCTTGCACAGGACTCAAAGTAATCCCAGTTGCCTGAGCATGAAACTTGGTTGCTAAGTATAAGGAACTACCACCAATTCCACAACCCACATCTAAGATGTTTTCTGCTTGCTGCACATCTGCCCAATTGAGGATCTCTTCAATTAAATCAATTTGTGCCTGACGACGGTTTTTTTTCTCTCTACCATCTGCACCATAGTAACCATGGTGCATATGTTCGCCCCATATTTCTTCCCATAAACCAGAAGATGCATCGTAAAATTGCTGGATTTGTTTGTAAAGAGTTGCGCTCATGGAAAAGCAGGATCAAAAAACACATAATGGTAGGCTACCATGTGTGTTTTTATTTAAAGTAGGGATTTTTTTTGTAAGGCAGTTACAACACTGTACACAATTCCTTAATTTGTTTGGTTTTTAGCTAAATATGACTGTTTCTCGGACAATTTGTTTGGGATTTTTGGCAGTCATCGCAGTCGGAACTATCCTGCTGATGATGCCTTTTTCTACCAGTAGCGGTACATGGAATGACCCCATTGTCGCCCTGTTTACTTCAACTTCCGCAGTCTGTGTCACAGGTTTATCCGTTGTTGATCCTGGTACTTATTTTTCCTTTTGGGGCGAGTTGTGGATTGTGCTATTAGCACAAATTGGTGGGTTGGGTTACATGACGACTACGACTTTTTTGATTCTGTTGATTGGACGTAGATTTGACCTGCGCCAAAAAATTGCCATTCAACAAGCTTTAGATCGTCCGGGAATGAGCGGTAGTACGCAAATTATTCGCTCAATTATTGCTACAACATTAATCTTTGAAATCACAGGTATATTTTTACTATTGCCAGCTTTTGTCCCCGATCATGGATGGCAAAAAGGACTGTGGCTAGCAATTTTTCATAGTGTGAATGCTTGGAATAATGCAGGGTTTAGTCTGTTTAAAGATAACCTCATCGGTTATCAATCTTCGGCTTTAGTTGTTTTGACAATTACAGGGTTAATTATTTTTGGTGGAATTGGCTATCAAGTAATTTTAGAGACTTACTTTTGGATACGCGATCGCATCCGCAATAGACAAGAAAAACTCTTGTTTTCCCTCGATTTTAAAGTTGCATTGAGTACGACAGTTGTGCTTTTAATTCTGGGAACAATTGCTTTTTTCTTTGTAGAGTTACGAAACCCAGAAACATTTGCCAGTCTCAGTTTTATCGATAAAATTTTAGTTGCTTGGTTTCAATCTGTGACTCCCAGAACAGCTGGTTTTAACACTATAGATATTGGTAAAATGACAACAGCTGGTTTGTTTATTACCATTGCATTTATGTTTATTGGTGCGAGTCCAGGTGGTACAGGAGGCGGAATTAAAACTACAACTTTGAGAGTACTTACAAGTTGCACAAAATCAATTCTACAAGGCAAAGAAGAAGTTTTATTGTACGAAAGAAAAATCGCAGTATCTTTAGTTTTAAAAGCTGTTGGCGTATTAATTGGTTCTGTTGGTACAGTTATTATCTCAACAATCTTAATAGCTCTGACAGACCCAAAACTTGAGTTTATTCAAATCTTATTTGAAGTGGTGTCTGCTTTCGCTACAGTAGGACTTTCAACTGGGATTACAGGCACTGTTTCTACAGCAGCTAAACTGATATTAATTGCCACAATGTATGTAGGTAGGGTAGGTATTTTACTACTAATGTCAGCAATGTTAGGAGATCCTCGCCCAAGCAGAGTTCATTATCCAGAAGAAAATTTGCTGGTTGGTTAATAATTGCTAGATATTTGTTGATATTTATGATAAAAATCAACAAATATCTATTGACTGTTGACTCTTGATTATTGACTCTTGAAAACTTAATTCCCTCACCATAGGGAACTTTAACAAAGGAAACAATAGTGAATCTGTCATCATTAGGTTTTTTTCGTAGTCTGCGTAAAGATAATCATCAATTTGCTGTGGTTGGCTTAGGTAGATTTGGGCGTGCTGTCTGTGCAACACTTCATAAATTGGGATATGAAGTGTTAGGAACAGATGTTGATGAAAAACGAGTATCTGATGCTTTAACTGACCAAATAGTTGGTCATGCTTTACAACTAGATTCAACAGAACCAGCTGCGCTAAAAGAAGCAGGAATTTTTGAGTTTGATACGGTGATCGTCGCCATCGGAAATTACATTCAAGAAAGTATCATCACCACTCTTAATATGAAAGAAGGAGGTGTACCTCATGTAGTAGCAAAAGCTTCTAGTGAAGTTCACCAAAAACTACTGTTACGAGTGGGAGCAGATCATGTTGTATTTCCTGAATATGAAGCAGGATGTGCGCTGGCGCGATCGCTCACTAAACCATCAATCTTAGAACGATTTGACCTCGACCCAGATCACAGTATTGTAGAGTTAATTGTCCCTGATGAATTTCATGGTAAAACTATCTCTGAATTGCAGCTGCGTAATCGCTATGGCTTAAATTTGTTAGCGGTAAGTCATGATGGCAAATTTCAAATAAATCCTTATCCAACCCAACGTCTGGAACGTGGTTCAGCAATTGTAGTCATTGGTTGCAACAAAGATATTAATCGTTTACCAATCTAAAAGTGCATAGTAGATAGTGGTTAAAAAGCAACAACTAACCACTAACTACTAACTATTACTGCTTCAACCCAGGTGATGGTTCTAGGGAAAAAGGTACTTCTTCGGGATTGATTTCCTCTGGAGTCGGTATTTCCTCTTCAACTGAAGTCGGAGTGTCACTTGGGTTCGCTTCTGTATCTATGGAATTGTCTAGATTTGACAAGTTCTCTTGCGAAGCTTGGCTAACTTGCGGTTGCTTGGGTTCTTGCATCTGTGCAACTTGCTGCATTAACTGCTCAATCTTGGAAGCTCGTTCTGTGTTACCCTGTTGACGATATTGTTTATGCGCCCGCTTAAAAGCACTCCTGGCTTTTTTGAACTCGCCTTGATTATATAAAGCTACTCCCAAGTTGTAGTAAGCCTCAGCATTATTAGGTAGGCGTTTAATAGCTGTTTGATAAGTAGCGATCGCTTCAGATGTTTGACCTTGAATGGTCAACAGGCTGCCCATGTTATTGTAAGCTACAGCGTTGTCAGGATTGATCTGGAGATTTTGGCGGTAAGCTGCGATCGCTTCTTCTAATTTTCCTTGCTCTTGGAGAGCGATCGCTAAGTTAAAGTAAGCATTAGCATGATTGCCATCTAAATTAACTGCTTGCTTATAGGCTGCGATCGCTGCTTCTGGTTGTCCTTTTTCATATAATGCTAAACCCAAGTTATACTGAGCATTTGCCATCGTCGGATTGATAATCAAAGCTTGACGATAAGCAGTAATCGCGGCTTGGGCTTGTCCTTGTTTATGCAATGCCAAACCCAAGTTATAATAAGCTTCGCCCAAGTTGGGATTGAGTTTGATCGTCTCTGCGTATTCTTGTGTTGCGGCATCAAAACGATTTTGCTGCAATAAAATGTTACCTAAATAATTATGTGCAGAAGCAATATTGGAGTCTAGCTGCAAGGCTTGACGAAATGCATATTCTGCGCCTGCTAAGTCTTTGTGGTGATAGCGCATCACTCCCTGTTGAAAATAACTCGCTGCTTCCAAATTCTGAGAAACAACATTCTGCGCCAGCAGCTTACTTCCTGGTAACTCAGTCATCGTTGGTGCTACCAACACCAAAAAAGCGGAAGAACAGAATAAAACTACCTTGCGTAGACCGGAAAACCACAGGCGATATTGATATATTTGAGACATGTTCGGCAGACCTGTACTGATTACTAAATGCTCATAAAGTCAGAATACCCAGTACATAGCTCAAAATTAAGTTGTTACAAATTTCATTTTATTCAACATCATTGTCAGGAAATAGAGTCCAGCATTTGTTTCCTCATCTCTAGTTCATTTCTTGTGATTAGGACTTACGCAACTGTCGCACTCAACCTATCTTTTAGGGTGCGTCAGATGTCAAAAATCTGTTGCTCATCAGCAATTTATCAGTTCTGACGTACCCTACTAATATGCTCTCAAAGTTTATACCAATTTGAAAAAAGAATGGGACAGATGAATTTTGTAGAGCGGTTAATGGGCGGCGATCGCAACCCAACATAGATGGAAGAAACTTGCGCTGTGAGGAAATCAAAAAGTACGATTTTATAAGCCTTTCAGCGCAAGTTTCTTAGAAGACGTGAGATACGCGTCTCATATCCTGAATGTGTTGCAAACGTTTTTTGAATCGGTATTATTTAATGTTTAACCTGCATTCCAGCACAATATAAGCAACAATTGCCATAATTCTCAATTATATGTATACTAACAAATTAAACGAATTATGCGACATAAGCGACAAAATCAACCAATTGAAGACAAGCAAGAAGACTATCAGTTCTTGACTACTCGCGAAGTTGCAGAACATCTTCGTGTTCACCAGAGAACAGTACAGAGGTGGATTTCATTAGGTCATCTTAAAGCCACTAAAGTAGGACCGAGGGTATGGCGAGTTCGTAGAGAAGATTTGGATGCATTTATTAAAACAAATACTTCTGGAAGAGAAGAAGATTTAAGACCTGGAGATAACTAAATGGCGACAGGAATACCAACTAAAAAAAGTAGTAAAAATACCTCAGAAAATAACAGTAAAATCTCATTTAGATTAGAGTATGAAGACAAAGCTACTAGAGACGAAATTCTGGCTATTGCTCCAGCAAAATTAGCCCATGTTTTATCGGTAGAAGGTCTTCATAAAAATAGACTTTTTTATGGAGAAAATTTACGAGTACTTCGCACATTATTAGATGATGATAATGTTGCTGGCAAAGTTAGTTTGGTATATATAGACCCGCCCTATGCAACTGGATCTGGTTTTACTTCTCGCAAGCAAGATCATGCTTATCATGATTTGATAGAAGGAGCAGAATATTTAGAGTTTTTACGTCGTAGATTAATTCTGATTAAAGAACTGTTAGCCGATGATGGTTCCATCTACGTTCATCTAGATGAGAATATGGCGTTTACTGTAAAAATAATAATGGACGAAGTTTTTGGTTGTAAAAATTTTCGTAATTGGATTACTAGAAAAAAGTGCAATCCTAAAAACTATACTCATAAACAATATGGAAATATTGCAGATTATATAATGTTTTATACAAAATCCAATAAATATATATGGAACCAGCCCTTTGAAGCATGGACTGAAGAAACTTCTAAAAAAGAGTATCAGTATGTAGAGGAGGGAACTGGTAGGCTTTATAAAAAAGTTCCTATTCATGCACCGGGAGTCAGAAATGGTGCTACGGGACAACCTTGGAGAGGTATATTGCCACCTCCTGGCAAGCATTGGCAGTATTCTCCTGAAACTTTAGACGAAATGGATGCACGAGGCGAAATATATTGGTCGCCAACAGGTAATCCTAGAAGAAAGGTTTATTTAGATAACAGTAAAGGAATTCCAATACAAGATATTTGGTTAGATTGCAAAGATGCTCACAATCAAAATATAAAAGTAACTGGCTACCCAACTGAGAAAAATTTAGCGATATTAGAACGTATAGTTAAGGCTTCTTCTAATAAAGGAGACTTAGTTTTAGATGCCTTTGCTGGTAGTGGTACTACTGCTGCTGCGGCTGAAAACTTAGGCAGGCAATGGATAGCTATAGATAACTCTTACTTGGCTATAGCTACAATAATTCAACGACTTGCCAGAGGAACTGAAGTTATGGGTGATTTTGTAAACGGTAACGGTTTAAAATTAGAACAGAAGTGCTTAATAGATATTAATAGAGTGTTGCGTAGTGGTCTTGATTTGTATATTGAAATTGCACCTGAATTAGAAGTAATCTCCGAGCAAATTTTAGAAGATTGGCGTAATAAACTTAGTTTTCCAACCAGTCTATACTAAATCTTTCATCCAGCATTTTTAGAGTACACACCATGACACGTCCTTTTCCATATATTTCTAAAGCTGCATAATCGTTCCACATTGAACCAAGAAGTAATCCTGGTCCGTCATTTAAGAAAAACACTTTGAGCGGTACGTTGTAATTGCTCGCATACTGAATAACTTCTGTTACTTTATCTCGATTGCCACCTGTTCGATCATCTTCTTGAGAACCGCCTCGGTCAGAGTCATAACGAGCAAATCCTACTACTAAGGGAGTGCTATTGGAACGTGAGATTAAAAAATCAGCAGGAGTTTTTTGTTCCCAGTTATCCAATACTTCATTTAGCATTACGTCCCTTCCAGCTCTTATTGGACCCTGGATTTTATAATTGTCACCAAATGTTTTGTCAAACCAGAGAAAAAAAGCTTCTGTCAGATCATAACCCTTTTGCCCTCGCTTGCTTTGTTCTAAAAGACTTATCATAAGAGCTTCATCTGGTATGGGTCGGCTTTTGAGATTTCGTCTAACTTCCTCCAGAGGTCGAAAGCGTACTCCAAATTCTGCGATAATTTCGGGTATTTTACTCTTACGTTTTGTCATTTCAACTGATGTATCTGGTGAGACATACCGTCGAAAAACCCGAAGAAGTTGTATGCGTATTGGATCTGGTTCTTGTGTAATTATCTCTAATAAGTTAGTAGAACTTTGAGCTATCTCTACTAATTCTGTAAAGCGCTCTATAACACTACCATAGAGTATTTTAGCTTCATCTAATGAGTCGGGATAAAATGGTGAATCAAATATAGTAATCAATTTAGCCGCGTTTGCCTTATAGCTACTGAACGAACTCAATTACGTTTCTCCTAACCTTATAAATTCAGTTTGACTAGGTTTGAATCAAATAGCTTATAACAAAAAGCTCTTGTGGTGATGGTATATTTAGCTTCTTAATATACCTCTATGAGGGTACATCCGCACTGAACTAAAGCACAAATGGGTATTTACAGATTTTGAAAGATAGCTAGTACTTACGAGTGCATGACTTTGTACTTGAACAACAGGGAAGTATTAGATAATTAATTTTTTATGCGAGTTTCTTGACTTTTTCTTCAAAATGTTACAATAAATACAGAAATAAAATCGTTCATCTCTTTAAGACTGTGACACCACATTGTGTCTTGATCAGGTAACTTATCTGGTTAACAGAAAAAACCAAAATGTTTGTAGTGAGTGCTTCAGCACTCAAGGAAGCACGAAGAGTGCTTACTACGAGCTACTTACAAGCCAATGACCGAAGGACGCTTTTGATTACTTACAACGAAGGGGCAAAATCAGCTGAAGAGACGGAAGTAAGGAGACATCCTGAAGGAACGCGCCTCTATTTAATTCCAACCTGCAAAACAATTAAAACCGAGGCGAAGCAAATGAAACTAACCTATCGCGGCGTAGATTATGAATCTCATCCCCTAGCTGTAGAAATGATTCCAGGGGAAATTAGTGGTAAATATCGTGGTCAGCAATGGAGACGTCATTATCCGAGACACATTAGCCCACCTCAACCAGTAGCAGAGTTGAAGTATCGCGGTGTAGCTTATTGTATTGGTGATCCCCTAGACGTAGAAGCAATGAAACTACGTAGACACCCGCAAGCGATCGCCACTGCAAAAACAAGACAAAAAACAGGGCAAGAATTAGCAAATACTCATCTTGCCCATATCCGGAGTAATTTAGAACATCGCCTGCAAGTAGCCAGACAAAAAGGAGATCCAACTCTGATTCGTCTGTTGGAAGATGAAGCAAGGCAAATAATGGTTGGTAGTTAGTTGATGGTTATTTGTTGTTTGGAATAATTAATGTGCCAGACGTGGTATGGCACGTCTGGTAAAACTACTTTTCACGGTTTATCCAAATACCTCTTAATCCAGCCGCTTTGGCTGCTTGGTAATCTTCTGCAACACTGTCCCCAATGTGCCATGCGGCTGTTGATGGACAGTTATGTTTTTCCAAAGCAATAGTAAAAATTTTGGGATCTGGTTTGGCTGCACCTGCTTGAGTAGAAATGGTAACGGAACTGAAATAGTCTCTGAGTTCCAAAGCCTGTAATACAGAAAAGATACGAGAATCAAAGTTCGATATTATTCCCAGTTCAATACCCATCTTTTGCCAATTTGCCAAAGATGGTAAGACATCAGCATAGACAAACCATGGCTCGCCTGTGCCAAAGTGAATATAAACTTCGCTAAAAAAAGCTGAAAAATCAGAAAATTTCTCTAGAACACCTGCTTTTTCAAAAGTATCAGAAGCAATGCGAAGCCACCACTCAAACTCCCACTGTGGGATATCTTGCGCTTGTGCAGTTGCAAATACAGGTGGTGGTGCAGCTTTAAAGCTTTGGGCAAATGTTTTGTTCAAAGTTTCAGTAGAAACTTCGACACCAAACTCCTGCGCGATTTGACTATAAACTTCGCCCACACTGCCTTTGACGCCGAAGAGAGTGCCAACTGCATCTAAAAAAATAACTTTCGGTCGTTCCATCAACCTATAACTATTTTGGATTTTAGATTTTAGAGAAATAATGTATTCGGTGCGAAACGCAATGTCTTACGACAAAACGATAGGCGTATTTTCAAGCTGATTATCTCACAGATTGCAGCCTGGAGTTACAAATGCAAAGCCCAAATTATAATTTTTAGCCCGCATACACAAACTTAGTTCGTGTAGCTGGGGTAGCGCACTTTCGGGTATTGTACCCGTTGCAGCGACTACCGTTCACCTGGAAAAGGTGTTAGGCAGTTTGAAAACAGAGGCAAGGACATCTACGCTCAATACACCATCTATGATTTTGATAATGTCTCTATAATAGGACGAGCGAGCCAGTTAAAACCAACTTTGAGTTTATGATCTAAAGTTGGCATTCGATATAGATAGGCTAGACGACGGGCTAGATAAGCCAAAGAACCCTCTAATTTGATGCCTAATCCACTCAAAGTCGCGTTGTCTGTCCCCAATGCCATCATTTCACCTAAATATTGGTAGCGGAATGGAATTTGAGGACGATGAGTCAGATTTGCCCAAATATTCCAAGCTGTGTAATCGGCTTGTTGAAAAGCTGCTTGGGCTGTAGCGGGGATTAGTTGTCCTTCCGCATCATGAGATTCTGCTAAATCTCCCAAGGCGAAAATTTCTGGATGATCAGGAACTTGGAGAGTTGGTGTAGTCGTAATTTGCCCACGCTGATTTTGCTTTAAACCAAGATTTCGGACTACAAGCGAGACTCGCGTTCCCACTGTCCAAATTACTAAATCTACAGGTATGGTGTCTATTTGGCCTTTATATTCCAGGGAAATAGTATCTTGAGCGATCGCTTCTACTTTTGTTTCTAAGTCAATAAATATACCCCGTTCGTCTAGGGCTTTTTTAGCTGCTTCTCGGTTAAAATCTGGTGAGGTTCGCAAAATTTGGTCAGTAACTTCTATTAACCGGAAACGCCCTCTTGACCCTAGTCTGTCTGCTAGTTTACACGCTAACTCAACACCACTGTAACCAGCACCAACAATTGCCACCCGAATTTTCTCAGTGTCAGAGTCTTCTAACACTCGCAAGCGTTCTTCTAGACGATAGGCATCAGTAATCGTACGAAAAGGATAGGCATAGGAAATTGCACCTGGTACGATATCCAAAGGCGTTTCGCCACCCAGCGCCAACACCAAGCGATCATAACCAATTTCCGGCCCATTCTGTAAATATACTCGTTGCTGTTCTATGTCAATTGCCGATACAGCAGCTTGATAAAAACGCACACCCGTATCTTTTAATAGCTCTGCAAAGGGAGGTGCAATTTCCCAAGTTTGCAGTTCTCCTGTTAGTAATTCGTAAAGTAGAGGAGAAAAAACAAAGCGATCGCTTTGATCTACTAAAACTATTTCCGGTTTGGGTAACGACTCCCAAGGTAACTGACTCAGCCTTAAAGCTGTGTAGAGACCACCAAAGCCTCCACCCAGTATACAGATTCTTGTTTTATGTTCGCTCATTTTGATAATGGGCAATAAATCCCATTAGGGCAACTTCTATCAGTTTAATAATTAATTCCAGGATTTTTCTTCACAAACACTATGAAATTCAATAGGCGGTTTGCGCCAATCACAAACCGCCTTCGAGCTAATATCTAGTTAGTACAAAATTAATTACCACCAGAAGTGACAGCTTTATGATGCTGGGCAGTAACTTCACCTTTTGAGTGCCATTTGCCGTCCGCGCCTTTTTCATATTGATTTTTCACGCTGTTCCAAGCAACTTGACGAGCGCCCTCTTCACTTATACCATCACTTTGGGCAGCTTTGAAAGCAGCCGCAAAAATTTGTTGAGCTTCTTGAGGTAATTCTGCTTTAATTTCTTCAGTTAAAACCCCAGCATGATTATTTTTGCTTTCTGCTGAAGTTTGCACTTCATTATTATTTTTATTTTCTGATTGTTCGACGTTGATATCAGTCATCAGTCCACTCCGATATTATCTTATCTCAATTTAGTCTTGACTTCATCGTAAAAACTCAAAGACTCATTCTCCTCTTTCTGCAAGCATAGATATGGGTTAACCCCTAGTAGTAATTGCAGAAGTTTAATTTTGTTGTCATTCAGTTTTGGGGATGATTTCAAAGTTCATAACGATTACTTAAGTTTTTGCAGCTAGCTCATTTGGTTCAATTGCATGAATTAATCCTTGTACTGTCAAAACAGAGCAAGGAGCATGATGCAGAACATAATTGCTAACACTACCAAGGAAAAATTCACTGAGACCCCGACGACCTCGACGACCAATTATGATTAAGTCAGCTTCCCAATTTCGGGCTACTTCACAAATAACTCTACCTGGTTCACCAAAATTTTGGGTATATTCAGTTGTTACACCTTTGGCGATCGCCTGATTAGAAAAAATTTTTAAAAATTCTATACCTTCTTGCTTAAGTGTTTCCCACCGACCCATGTAGTAATTTACAGCTTCCGAATGAAAACTTGGATAAAGACTATCTGTTTGTAAAGCTATAGAACTTGGGTAACGTTCATCAAAAGGATCGAGAACATGAAGCAACATCAAATGAGCATTTAGTTTTTGTGCTAAAGCAAGAGCTTCATCAAAAACGGATTGTCCAATTTCAGAATTGTCTATGCCAACCAAAATTTTATCAAACATACTAATTGTTCCTGATTTAAAATTTATCTATTAACTTGATAAGTGACGTTTCTACAAGAGCAAATTCCTATAATTATTGTGAGTTGAACATTTTCCAGACAGAAATTTTCATTAAACCTCGTCCATCTTGAAAAGAGGAGTTTTTCAAAAAGGACATTATGTAGGTTGGGTGGAACGGAGTGTAACCCAACATTAACCAGACTATAATGTTGGGTTTCGCTGTCGCTACACCCAACCTACAAAACTACAGT
>NZ_JBHFLM010000089.1:0-29161 GCF_041928655.1 Pelatocladus sp. BLCC-F211
TGACCTTCGATTCAATGAACTTAAAAATGGGGCAGGCAAAACAAGTCAAAAGTCAAAAGTCAAAATTCAAAAGTATTGATTTTGACTTTTGACTTGATACTTTTGACTTCCCCGAAGGGGTTGCCTGCCCCATTTTTAAGAGGAGAAAACTGTGACATGGCAGGTCTCTACACTTTATAAATAAAACATTAAATTTTGCGTATTTACTCTACGTGCTTTTAAAGACATAACTACTAGCCTAGATGTAGCTATATCCTTGTTTAACAAGGTATGTATGAGTAAGTATTCCGATAATTGCTGCTATCAAAGTTTACAAAAACGTAATAAATTGGCGCACGCTAACAGAAATCTTGTGCATCGAGTTGTACATCGTGTAGCAGCAACTTGTCGGGAACCTTACGAGGATTTGTATCAAATTGGCTACATCGGTTTAATCAAGGCTTGCGAAAGGTATGACCCATCTACAGGAAACGCTTTTAGTTCTTTTGCGGTTCCCTACATTCAGGGGGAGATTCAACACTACCTGCGTGATCAATGGCAATCTGTTAAAATCCCTCGGACTGTCTTAGAAAGTAAAGCCAAAATCAAAAGACTAAAGCAAAGTCTTCACAGGCTAGGCAGGGAAGAAATTCAAGAAATCGACATAGCAGCAGGAATTGGTATCAATAAAAATCAATGGCAATTCATTGAGGCTATTGATGCCAACGTCGTTACTAGTTTAGATGAATTGCTACACGAAGTAGCGACAGAAATAGATGAAGCAAGTATAGAAGATAGCCTGCTGCATAAGCTGATTTCAGAATTACCTTTTAACCAAAAAAACGCCATATTAGAAAGATTTTTTCTAGGCAAAAGTATAGACAAGATTGCCAGAAATCAGGGTGCATCAGTTGAAGAGATTAAATCAAGAATAAATCTTGGTATCAGTAAACTACGTAAACACTTACACTCAGAGTTATTATAAATATGAATATCGTCAAATTAGATGATTTAGCTATACAAATTAATGCGGCTGTAGAGCATTCTAAAGCTCTTTATGATAAAGGCGTTGCTTGTATTAAAGAAGCGTTGACTAGTGATAAAGAGGCGGGAGAATTGTTAATGCAGGTAAAAAATTCTTTGCCGCATGGTCATTTTATTCCCTGGATTGAGTGTAATTGTAGGTTTAGCGATCGCCATGCTAGAAACTTAATGAATATCGCCAAAAACTGGCAAAAAATACTTCAAGGTTGGGAGAAAATGCAGTCCGAATCGGAAACGCGTTTCCGATTTGAATCACCTTTACCATCACTGCGAACAGCCTTGGCTATAGCCGCCGCCGCACCCAAAGAGAAATGGGAAGAGCCACCAGATGCCACACAGCGCTACAAAATCGCTTCTGTTGGACACGATTGCTACGGGGAGGTAGTGGAGGTAGTTGAGGAATTGCATCAAGGTGATGTAATTGTGTGCAAAACCTCTAAGGGGGATTTCCCGTTTCTCAAAAGAGAATTGGTGAATGAAAATCAGCCCCTAGAAACAGTAGTGGCTGAAATTGTTGAAGAAACAGCGTCAGATATAGAAGATAAATCTGAGAATTTTAGAGAAGCGATCGCATTGGTAATTGAATACCTGCCAGAGTTGGTATTGAAAGCTGTGCTGGCACAAGCATTATTCATAGGCAGAGATTATCTGCCTGATAACATCAAAAATCAAGCAGGTAAATTGATGACTGGGGGGCAAGAAATGGGGATTCTGAACTTGACATAAACGGGGATAGGGGATCAGTGATCAGGGATTCTCCTGCACAGATGCACTCGCGTTCGGGAAACAATTCGCCCCTTATCCCCCATCCCTTATCCCATATCCCTTAAAACCATGAACGGCAATTCCCCAGGGCAAAATTCTCTAGTGCAGTCTGTGATGCAGTCTGTAGCTGCGATCGCATCCACGATTGCGGTTGGCGCACTTACTTGGGTGTGGCAAAGTACAGCTCTAAATACCGAACGTTTGGCTCGAATTGAAGAGCAGTTGAAGTTAGTTACTACTGACAGATATACAGCCACTGATGCTATAAAAGATTCACGAATTAGCGATGCTAGGTTTGTTGGCTTGGAACGCAGGATTGAAATTTTGGAGAAGCAGGCGAAATGAGTTTTATCTTTATTATTTTGGTTGTTGGATTTTTGGGTTTTCTGGTTGGGCTTGCCCAGCGCTAAAACGCCTCAACTTTCAACAAGTGCTGTTTTTTTCACAATCCATCCCGCTTCTCTTCCCACTTTTCCGACGCGGATGAATACAAAACTACCGCGAGAAAAATTATCGCCCTTCGGCGCAATGCCTGTAATTGAGCGCACTACAGAGGTAGGCAGTATCCATCCATTGTTAGCAACTTTCTCTAACTCCTCAAATTGAGCAAGGGATGAACGCAGTGGGAGTTGATGCAGCAATATTTTTTCGATCAACGCCAACAGCATCTCAATTGTTGGCGTTTCTGTCGGTTCCTCCCATTTGTCCATCTTGTCAACTGACAAGATTTCAGGCGACTTGACAAAATTGTCAATCGTCCCTCCTGAATTTATATGCTTGTCCAGTTCGTCAAGCAATAGCAAGTCTTCTTGGGTTATCTTGCCTCGTCTTGCGGGTTTAATCTTTAAATCCTTAAGTCTATCGTATACAGCTTGTCGAGATTTTAATCCATAGCGATGCAAGAGCGTATTAATGTCAATTAGATTGTCCATGTTGTCAACTTAAGTCCTGGACAAATTATCCTATCATGCGAAAATAAATAAATATTCGGATACTAAGTTAAAACCATGAGACTGCGGCGTAAGAGAAGTAGTCAAAATGACAGTATTTGGCGTTCACGTCCCTGTCCTTAATACCCTTGACGAAATGAATTCATGTTGATTAAATTGAACCTATTAATTCAAAATTTAATATCTAAAGTTTAAAAGTTAATTTTGCTTGAGTCCCGCACTTTGTCAGTAGGTGCGGTTTTTTCTGGGAAATATAAACACTGATTTTTGTTCTTCATAATTAAAATCTTGGCGGGGTCGAACTCCGCCTTTTTTAGGTTTATTGAATGTGAAGCGGGAATGATGAAGCGGCGTAAATATATGTATCAGTCATGCCGAAGCTCCCCTTTAAAACCCTGCCCAAAGAATTTGAAAAAACCATTGTAGGTAATGCCGATATTGGTGAACTTGAAATACCAAAGTATGGTGACTTAAGTCCGAACGAGCGCATTTTTATTAAAGAAAATACAGTTAGTATTCCTGATGTTCGCAGCAGCGCTGTGAGGCTAGCAAAGACAATTGCCAGTAAATCAGGTAAAAAGGTAATTGAAATTTACAATGCCATAGTCACCAATGATGTCGAATTTTTGGCAGATAGTTTAGAGGAACTATTGGAGTTTCAAAAACTTTCAGAAGAAAGTTCTCGCCAGCGTAATTTAGTGATGGCTACAGCTATTATTAAATTTCGCTTGCAACCTGAGTGGGATTTTGAAGATACTAGCGACGCCAATCAAATTCACCCACTGCTGGTAGATGCGATCGCCCAATTTGCCCGCAACGAAGAATCGGGATGGGTGGAGTCTGAGTCTGTTGAAGTAACTGAGGAAGACTTGGGAAACTCGACGACGGACGAGAGCCAGATTGGGCAGAAATCTACTGGCGAGTCCGAAGATACTGGCCGCAAGAAGAAAGGTTCGGCGAAAGAAGATTCGGAAACCAGCCAACCTGGTTAATCCTCCAGGCGCTGCACTACGGCGCAAAACTGCATAGAGAAGAATTGCACTTACAAGAGCTAGGTATAGCCACACTAACTAGCTGCTTTGTTAACGCCAATCGTGATCCGAAATCTGAACCCGCCAAACCCAGCGACTTCTTCTACTTCACCCCTCAAGATGAAGATGATGTTCGTATTTCACCGATGGCTGCAAATGCGTTTTTTGCGCTGGCTGATGCGGGTAAATTGCCTGCTTGGGCTGTGGCGATCGCGCCTATTGAGAAGCTGAAAAATGCTTGTGACGGCACACCAATCTCAAGTCCCCGTGCTTGGGTGGGGGATGGAGTGGTGTTAATTTTACCGTCGGTTGATGGGGATGTGGTGAAATTTGCGTTGGGGCTTGTGGATAGTGGTGACGGTGATGTTGTGGATGTAGATAGTGGCGAGAAGTTTGCTGTCACAGTTGACAGAAGTGGGTGTTTTTGGATGATTGATGGAGAGTTTGTGTGTCAGGCTGCAACAGGAGATGCATGAAAATTTTTAAATTCTAGTATTCGAGATTGATTGTTGTACAAACGACCATCAGGGAGTACGTAAAGCTCCATCGCGTTTATATATACATTGGATTTTGAAAAGAGGTCGTGAAGGCTTGCCTCTAGTTTACAAGCGAAAACAAAGTTATCAAATTCTAAATACGTGTTCGAGGTAGCTGTCACGCTTAAGTGGCACGAAAACTCGCCATACCAAAACATCACCGATGCTGAGTAAATTTTTAAACTCTGGGGGTACATAGGGAAATCCAAACTAGGTATATTGCGCTTCCATTGTGACATTCTCACCGCTAGCCGCAAGCAGTGTAGCAACCAGCACTCCATCTACAATCGCAATACCCCAGCCCGGAAACTTAGCCAACAATTTCTTAATCACAATCTGCAAGGCAGGGTCATCATCCCAACACTCTTTTAGGTATTCAAATCCTGGGTTTTGTCCTGAACTCTGTGCAAGTTTCAATTTCTCCATTCGCACAGGCCTAGCCTTTGACCTGGCTGCTATAGCTTCATCTGACCATTTTTCAAAATTTGGCTCAGGCGGTGGCGCGGAAGATATGTCCTCATGAGGGGATTTTGCCTCTTCACTAGTAACTTGATTTTTATCAGGTGACGAAGCGGATTGACTCTGTGTACCATCCACGAGCGTAAGCGATGTGCAGTCCGTCACCACGGGTGACTCTTCTTCCTGTTCTGACGCGCTTTGAATATCTGGAGGCGACGCACCCCCCAAGGGTGCGATCGCCGTCTGGCTAACTTGCAAATTTTCGTTTTGTGCGTCAGAACCAACTACCGTACCAACAACCTTAGTTGGTTGTTGGTAGGTAGTTAATGGGTTGTTAACGCCGTAGTTAGGATTTTGAAACTCTTGCTGCATAACGCTTTGAGCTTCTGAAAATGTCAAATTTTGACACTTAGACGTCATTTGATGATTGTCAGGCATCAGATGTTGATTCTGGGATATCACCGCTTGACTCTCAGGTGTCAAAGGCTGATTGTCAAAATTTTCCCAGTAGTTTCTGTTGAAGTAACCGTGTAAATTTTTGACACGAAAACCAGTTATACCGGATCTCCCAGATTGGGTTTTGCTTCTGACTTCCTCAAACTCAAATAGACCAGCAGCGTTAATGGCGGCGCTGGCTTTTATAAATGAGTTGCGACTGAGGTTGGTTTCTAACTTATGCGCCGCCCCTCCGTACTGTTCTGCGGCGATGCAATCAAGCCAAAGCTGCTGAACACATGGGGGTTGTTGTCTAACCCAGTTCACATCATCAATTGAAACTTTGCAGTGTGGTCGAGTAATGGCTTTCTCAGATGAGCGTCTCTTGCGTTTGTTACCACCGTCAATTATTTGTAATGATGCGCTCATGACTCACCTCCTTGACCCCAAAACTGTTTCAGCACCTCGTGTTTCAAAGCCTCAAATCTCTCTAACTCTTCAGGAGGCACAACTCCTACTACTGCTTCAAACTCAGCCCTTTGCTGAAGTTTTATCTGCTGACTGGTGAGGGCAGGTAATGTTTTCACCTCTATTTCATTACCAGGACGAAACCCGCGACGACGATATAGAAACCTAAAGTGACGTTTGTCCTGTGGTGGTAACTTTTCCCATACATCCGCATCCCATCCAGGCGGTATGAAGTCAGCCCAAACTGGGAGTAAGTTTTGTACTTGGGATTGGAGAGATGCAATGGACTGACTTTGTACTGCTAATTTTTGCTCCAACTCGGTAACTTGTGATTGAAGCGCACTTCCTAAAACCGATTTCGCTTTATCAAAAGCCTTAACTAGCTGTCGTTTACATCGTCTGACTTGTTCGGTGTTTCGACTGTAGGTCATCAATAAAGTTGCCTGGGGTTCTGTTAGAAACGCGACCCTTTGGGATTGCTTTCCCCCACTGGTTTCGACAGTCTCCGTTTCAAACGCGACCTGTCCCCAGTCCTCTTCTATCTCCTCAATGTATTTGTCTAGGGTTGCTAAAAAGTTCTTATGTTGGATACCTAACTCTTCAGCTATTAGTCGAGAATCAACAACTAATAGTCCTTCGCGGTCAATAACATTAAGTTTGCTCATGGTTTGGTGTAGAGCTTTTTGACGAACGAAATTAGCCCCAACTGCAATGGGATGATATTTTTTGAGCGGTCATGGTTTGTGACAAAATTTTCAGGAACGGTGATTTATGCGCCCTGTTTGGGTGTCATAAGTAGAGAGCTAAAATTCCGATCCAGATGAAACTTATATTTTTAGGCAGTGTTTTTGCTATTTGCATCTTAACTGGCTGCTCCTCAGAGGGTGCGCGATCGCTATCACCTAGTAAGCCTAAGCTCATTAGCTCAGATTTGACTTATGAGGATTTACAAATACTGGAAGAACAAAAAGGAAAGGAGATTGAGCAAATAACCCAAGAGTACAAAGACTGTATAGTTAAATATCGGCAAAAAAGTAAGTGCGAATATATAACAGTTAAAGCCCAATCTGCATGGGACGAGAGGATGATTTTAAATAAAAGAATGGCTGATATGCTTGGTTTTGATGTTAAATCAAAACTTTGTGAACTTAAGCCGGGATCTTCTGAATGCGATGAGGCCCAGAAGCTAAAACAAAAGCTTGCTGACCTTAACAACTACAAGTAGATCCGTTTTAGCAAAGCGATTGCTCTCTTGCCTGGGGTAATCGCTTTCCCTGGTTAGAAGTAGTGCAATCACTTCTAAGAGCGCAAAAAGTTCCTTAGCCACCTAATCGCTTCACTTGTGGTCTGTTCGCTTGCTATTTGCAGGCATTGCTGCACAATTTCCCTGATGTTAGGAAAATAACTGCTTTCTCCAAGCACATAACTGTCCCCGTGCAGTCTATAAACCAGCAACCGCTTATTCTTCAGGAGCCAAACCTCTGGCACTTTGTAAGGGAGATAATCATTTATATCGGTGTAGCTAGTAACATCTATTTCAATTGCCAAATCTGGCGGCGGGTCGTTTTGCCAGTCGATACGGTTTAACCCTTGGATTTGTTGCCAGTTCTCAATGTAAAAGCAATAGTCTGGCTCAATACCGCTAACTTCGCTCAGGCTCATTGTGATGGGCGTAAATGAGTCGTAGGTAAGATTTTTATGGTCAAGCAGAGTTATTACCACCAAGGAGAGTAAGCTTGCATCTTTTCCATGTTCTGGTAGCGGGGCCATCAACAAAATTTCTCCTGGTCGGTATTTAATACGAGGTATTGAGCGATCGCCCAATTGCAATAAGTACTTTTGGTATTCTTGCCAATTTCCCAAAAGTTTCAACACAGCCCCAGGTGGCAATTCAATTTTTTCTTGTGTAATTACTGTATTCATATTTCGCTATCCCAAGAGCGATCGCTTTTTTGCTGATGATTGAGCCTGGTGCAAATGCACTCATGCCGCTTCAGCCTCTATCCTGTTTCGCTTTTTTGTTTTGCGCTGTGGAATGTCTTCGGGGTTTCTCATTTCAAAAAGCTCACCCACTTCTCGACCGAAGTAATTACATAAAACTTCAACTGTGCCGACATCAACACGGCTGAACTTGTTTGTGAATAATCGATTGATAGTTGTGATATCCAACCCAGTATCTTTTGCCAGTTGTCTTTGTGACAACTGTGGATCTTTTTCTGCCATAAGCACGGCTAGCCTGCAAAACATCTTTTTGTTCATGCCTCCATAGTAACTGTAGGCTAGACTAGCATAAAGTTATGCACTTCCGCATATGTTTTAAAAAAATACGCATAAATTATTTGCTTTATATCTTGACTTGTGTATGGACTACCGCATACAGTTATATGTACAAGGGCAAATAAAAATTGCCAAAAACAAAAAGCGATCGCCTCTCATCTCACCGACAAGCGATCGCCTTTTGCAAAACCCCCATAAAGGAGATTCATCATGCATCCATTGTATACAGAACAGCAGCTTCAAGCCAAATCTCTTGTTGAGTTAAAAGCCATTTACAGCCAGATTGGCGCAAGTGTTGAGGTTGCTGATAAGCGTTGCAAGAGTGCTTGGGTTGAGGCGATTGTCACTCACCAATCTTCCCAGATTCAAAAAGTTGATTCCCCCAAAACTGAAAACGATGTAAATTTCATTGACATTGATGGCTTCTATAACTTTGAAGCACAAGTTAATGGTGAAGTTATTGCCGAACTTTGCCACGATAGTTTCAATGATGTTCAGCCTTGGTACGTGTCTGTTTCTGGAGTTGAAGTTTACCGCAGTTCATTGTGGTGTGAGTCTACAAACTGGGTAAAAGAGCAGTACATATTAGGTAAGTTATCCCAGCACCAACAGCAACAAGTTCAAGTTTTAACCACCCGTGAAGAGAGAGCAACAACGATTGAAGTACTTGAACAACACGGTGATGAGTTTGTGGTTCATAACTGCCTTAACGATCACTATTATGTCGTGCGTCCCAATCACCCAGAAGCCAACGAACGCTGCGAGTGCGCTGACTGTTACTACAGAGGGGTGAAGTGTAAACACCAAATAGCTGTAGAAAATTTCTTGGGACAAGGGTTAGAGGAAGTAGTTATAAGCCGTCAAGACTTGTTATATAAGCCGTTTGACGAACTTAGCTCATCAGAATGGGAGCAATTGAAGAAGTATACAGCCCCGACTGAAAGCATGGCGGTGAGTGCAGCTTAACTTATGCACTTGGGTGGGTACTACCTACCCTAAAAGCTTTTCTTTCATTAAGGTGAAATTATGTTGAAGATTGGAAATTTCGTAATTAATGTAAGTGCGATTGCTTACGTCGATTTAGAGGCGAAGAGAAGTTACGTCACTAAACAAGAATGTGCTTCAGGAGTAAGGATTTACCTAAAAGCGGCTGACGAACAAGGAAATTTGGCAAATCTGTTTTTTACAGGTGAGAAAGCAGAGTACTTGCGGAAATATTTCCAGAGCGTGGCTTTTGACTGTGGGGGTGTTAAATGACAGACCAACAGATTACGGGTGGTTTGGCTATTCGCAATATTGATGACCTAAGTCGTCTTTCTAATATGCTTGCCAAGTCTGGGTTTTTCGCTGATGCCAAAGAAGCTGCTCAGTGTGGGGTAAAAGTTTTGGCAGGGATGGAGTTAGGATTTGGTGCTTTAGCCTCAATGGTTGGAGTCCATATCATTAACGGTAAGCCTTCCATTGGAGCCAATTTAATGGCGGCGGCGGTGAAACGTAGTGGCAAGTACAACTACCGGATTACTCGCCACGACAATGACGGCTGCATCATTGTGTTTTATGAAAATGGTGAAGTGATTGGGGAAAGCAGTTTTACAAAAGTTGATGCTCAAGTAGCTGGTGCATTGGATGGTAAAAACGCTCACACCTGGAAAAAATTCCCCCGAAACATGATGTTTAACCGCGCCATGTCCAACGGTGTGCGGTGGTTCTATCCAGATATCTTTGCTGGTAGTGTGGCATACACCCCAGAAGAATTAGATTGTGAGGTTGATGAAGAAGGAAACACGGTTGACATTCCGGTAGTATCTGACCAACAACCGCCACTGACTGTAGTTCAAACAGTGCATCCTCAAGATTTACGAGTTAAACAAATTCGTATGCTTTTGGATTACCCACTTGATTTGGTTATGGAGTGGCTAAAGCTCCAGAACGCAGAACGTCCAAGTCAGCTTGAGGCAAACAAAGTTGATGAATTAATCAAAATCATGTGTTTGGCTTGGGTATCAGACAAAATCGACCATCCCAACCATGCCAAAAATTCTTACCATACGCATGTAACTAGTGTGGTTATTCAAGGCTACGAGGAGTTGGAGGCAATCAAGCGGTGGATGCAGCATGTTCAATCACCTCGCCCTACTGAGGTTGATGTGTTGGAGGTGAATAATGGCGCAAGGTAGAAAGCGTAAGCAAACTGTTGTCATCCCCAGCACTTGGGAGACACCAAAATATTGCTTTGGGCAACGAGTTAAGCAAGGAATCATCATTGGCATGGAGTATTTTGTCGATGTTGAGCATGGGTGGAAGTACGTGTGTTCAGATCCAAATTCTGAAGATTATGAGGTATGCGATGAACCAGACATTGAAACATATGAGCCACAAGAGTTACACGCTTTAATCAAAGACGAAATCGTGTTTCACAAGTCCAAAATTGTGGCACTTACTGAACAACTTGAAAGCTCCGGGGAGAAACGAGGAAGATGAGCATCAACAATCAGAAGTTTTTAGCTATTCCTAGTGATTGGACTGTGCCTAAATATTCGCTCGGACAGTGGACAAAGCAAGGCTTGATTGTTGGAGTTGAGTTTTACCCGTCAGATACTCTACTAGCTTGTCAATACGGGCAAAAATGGCGTTATTCGGTGTTGCGGCACAAATTAACGGAAGACACCGATTACCACCAAGAAGATGGGCTTGAGCCACTATCAGTCCAAGAGATGAGAAGCAAGATTCTCTCTGAAATCAAGCTTTATCAGAGTAGAATCACAAACCTTACTGAACGATTAGAACAAATTCAAGAGTAAACAAATAAAATAAATCGCGACGAGTACGGACTGTAGTCCGTACTTTTTTATGGGGAGATATCGCGTTTTTCGGGAATTATGAGCCTGCCGACAATCCCGCGCGCATTGTCCCCTTGAATACGGCACAACAATCATGACTTCTGCTGGCTCAGTATCAATTGAATTAAGACTGGAGCGTTCCCAGTTCGACAAGGACTTGGCATTGCTACAGCAAGAGAAAGTGGGGGCGTTGGCGGTTCATGTCAAGCTGGATGTCAAGGATTTTGAGAGACAGATTAAGGGGTTGACTGGGTTTATCCCTACTGTTTCGATTCCTGTAGAGCTTGACGTTAACCGATTCAAAGAAAAGCTAAAAAATGCAAAACTAAATTGCATTCCTGTTGATATTTGCCCAAACATTGACGGCTTACAACGTAAACTCAAGGCGGCAACAAAACAACTTGATTGCATCCCAGTTGATATCTGTATTGATGAAAAAGCGATCGCATCAAAACTAGACAGGGTAGCAAAAACTCAAAAAATTAATTTAGAAGCTGACACTGGAAAATTGCAGCGAGAGCTAAATTCTGGTTTTCAGTCAAAGGTTTCTTTTTTTGGCGGCGGTGGCGATACAGACAAACTTGCTTCCGAAATTGGCAAATCCTTTGAACAAGCAGTAAGCAAACTGAAGTCAAAAAGCCTGTTTTCTCAGGTATTGGGTTTAGTTGTTAGTCCGCTAGTTGGACTTGCTAGCATTATTGGGCCAATTATTGGCGGGACTGCTTTAGGGATTGGACTGCCGCTAGGGCAAAAAATTGGGCAAGGATTGGCTAGGGGACTCGAACAACAAAGTAGCACCTTTTTGGGAAGCTTTGAGTTTTTAGGGGAAAAAATATCCACTTTAGGCGCTGCCATTGGTTCTGGGCTGGCAGAATCGGTTTTAGGGTCTTTTGTCAGCACGTTTACCGATAAAGCTAAGTCTGCGATTACAGAGATTTTGGGTAGTGAGGATGTCGCAGCGCTTGCTGCTGGATCACGTCTGGCGTCATCCAAGCAATCCAACAAGACTGCAAGTTCGGCACAGAAGCAATTAGTAAGTGAAGTTAAAAGCCTTGATACTCAAAAAATTGTTACTGATGTCGAAATATCTGAGGTCAAAAAACAGCAGCAAGAAATTGAGCGATCACGCACTCAAGCACGAGCGGTTCTCGAAAAACTCACCAATCTTCCAGTTGAAACAAGAAAAAATAATGCTTCTGAAATTAGAGAAGTACTTAAGGCAACGCAAAACGATTTAGCAGCGGCAGACAAAGCCGAAATCGCCTTACTTGAAAGACGTACTGAACTTCAAGCCAAAAAAGCCAAGATTGAAGTTGAAATTACCAAAAAGGTTAGCTCTCTTGTAACTCTAGGCAATGTACAAGCTGTTGCTTTGGCTGATGCGGAGGCGGCAGTTTCTCAGTCAAGTTCTCAAATAGAAAGACTAAAAGCTAGATCACGAGATCTGCGCGGTAATAAATCAGATCCGTTGATGCAGTCTCAAAGACAGGAGGTTGCTGAACAACTTAAACAGGCTAGAGCAGATTATAGGACTAAAAGCGAACAAGTATCTGCTAGACGAGCAGAACTATTGTCATACGGCAAGCCTACTCCTTCAAGCGATGAACAATTTCGTTCCATAGCCTCTGGATATGTTTTCGATCTGAGGAAATCGTTTGTTGAGGCTATGAAAAGAGTTAATAAATCTTTAGAAGCCACTCAACAAATAAATATTCCTGGGTTTGACGCAAGCGATCGCGTTACCAAGGAGATTGCCGCACTTCAGTCGTTAGAAGAGCGCAATAAAAGACTTCGTTCGCAGTTAAAAAACTTCGATGTCCTGCCAGTTTCCGAGATTTCTAAAATTCAGGCTGAGTTGGAAACTGGATTAGCCGAAATTCGAGAAATATTTATTAGGCTTGATCAGGTAAAAAAAGAGGCTATTGCTTTTGGCAAAGCTCAAACAAAGCCTAATTTACCTCCAATTTATGTTAAGACAGTCCAAAAAGCCGCTCAGTTGGCAGGACTAGAAAGTATACCAGAAGCGGCAATTCCTAAGCTAGTCCCCGACGCTCAGGTACCAGGCAGAGGGGAATATAACGCTACTGAAAATACTTACCGAATTCGCCCAGATTTATTTAATCAAATCAATACGAGTGATATTGATCAAATAACTGATGAAGCATTAGGCAATATTGTTCACGAGATTTTTCATGCTTTTCAGCACGGATTTGGCAAAGCGATCGCTGATGAAACTGGCAAGCCGCAAGTCAATATCGCTCATACACCAGAAGAGCTTAAAAAGGTTGCTGACAAAGTAGAGGCTAGCGTCAGCGTCCAGCCGGAGAGTAGACAATCCCTAAGTAGAGAATTAGAAACAGGTGCTAATGTATTCCAGATGCGGAATACTCCCATAATTAGAGAGCAACTGAGGCGGGAGAAATTACAAAACCTTGCTCTTAATTTAGGTGGCTTGGGTGGAGCAAAGATTGCTGGGCTGGAGATTAATAAAGTTTTAAGTCAAATTCAAGAATTTTTTAAAGAAGCTCAGTCACTAGGAATTGATGCCAGCGAAAGCAAAAAAAGACTGATTGCCGAGCTTATAAAAGTTCAGCAATCCGCAGACAAGATAGGAAGGTCTAATATTAATTTAGATTCTTTGTCAACTGAACAAATAGAGTCCGTTGTCAAAGAATACCAAGGTCTTTTACAGCAGTTAGATAAAGTTTCCAAGGAGACTCAAAAATTACGGACTGAACTAACTGTTCCTGTGGAGAGCGATCGCAATAATTTACGCGATGAAATGCTCATTCAATCACAACTGCCACAACTAAAAAGAGCGGCAAAAGAATTAGGCGTTAAAGGAATTTCTAAAAAAGACAAAGCGGGAATAGTTGACGCCATTCTTGGCAGTGGCGCAGACGAAGAAACTATTAGGTCTAAGTTGCCTAAGCCCAGAAAAAATACATCTGAGTTGGTTAAGGAAGCTCAACAAATTTTAAGCTTAACCACACAAGAAATATCTCAAGGGACGCTAGAGATTGCCAATCAATTCAAGGTAGGCATCAAAACCTTAAAAACTGAATCAAATTCTAGTTTTAAAAAAGCTGAATTAGAAAGAATACTTTCAGAGATAGACGATGCAATCAGTGTTTTTATTGCCGCAAAAGTCAAATCCTCCGACCAGGAAATCAAAAATATCCTGGAAGGCAGGATTAAATCTCTACAAAAACAGAGAGCAGCAGCCAGCATAGAAATCCGGCCCTTGCAGGCGGCAGAGTTACAGCAAAAAGCAGCTCAAGCTAGCCAGAGAACTGGAAGAAACATTGGGCAGATTGCAGAAAACGAAATAGATTCACTCAGGAGAAATTTAAGCGAAATTAGCAGATCTACGCTTCCACTTCCACCGCCGCCGTGGGAGATGGTGAAGTCACTGGTTCCTGTTTCGCCCAAACTCCCAACTCCACCGCCGCCGTGGGAGATGATGAAGTCACTGGTTCCTGTTGGGAGCAAACCTACACTTCCACCTCTGTCCACACAAACCAAACAAACCGCCGCATCAAACGAATACATTCAGTCGCGATTACGACAAATAGAAGAATTAATTGACAAGGGCGCTATAGCTGCGGCTAAACGAAAATTTGATTCTTTGAATCAAGAAATGAGCTTCTACCTGACTCAGCAACCAATATCTGGTAGTGGCATGAGTGCCGAAACTTTTCGGCAAATGAGAGCAATTGAGTCTGATATACAGCAACGCTCCAATGACAAAGTTGTTGCAAATCTAGATAACAGTAAGTTGTCGATTTTTAATATTAGAAAAAGGTTAGATAGGTTTGTACGCAATCAAATTAAGTCTCAAAATGCATTACTTGCTAACTCTGCTTCTGATGCTGTAGAAAAGCTAGAACTTGCTCTTCTTGCCCCCAATAGCAATTTTTCAGCAGAACAAACAGTCGCGGTCGCCTCCAATATTGGTCAAGCGCGCAACGCGATCGCGCAATCGAAAAAAATTCAGTCTCAGGCTTCTTTGTCAAATAAAGATATTGAGCTTCTTGAAGCTTACAACAAACAGCTACAAGAATTTTTTGAAAAATCTGGGCAAGCCGCACCAAACGCCGGAAATTTAAAAAACAAGATTGCAGAAATATTGGGTCCTGGAAATCAACTTGTAGGGGTGTTAGCCAACTTAGTTAAAGGGTTTATTGCTTTCCAAGCCGGATTTATCCTGCAAGGTGTTTTATCTAAAATATCAGTTGATGCCTTCAAAGCCTACGTTGAACTTGATCGCCTCAAGACTGGACTTAATTTTGCTTCTGGTGGTTCGGCTGGCGGCGCTCGGAATCTGGCATTTGTTCGTAAACAAGTTGAGGATTTGGGTATACCCTTAAAATCCTCAACCGAGGGGTTTGTGGGGTTGGCGGGGGCGGCTCGCAGAACTGCTTTAGAAGGACAAGGAACTCGTGATCTGTTTTTAGGTATGGCACAGGCGAGTACGGTACTTAGCTTGTCTAATGAGCAGACGCAAAGGGCATTTAAGGCTCTGACTGATAGTTTGAGCAAGGGCAAAATATCAGCCGAGGAAATGAGAGGGCAGCTGGCTGAGTCTGGTTTAACAGGCGCGATGGGTATTGCAGCGCGTGCAATGGGAGTAACCGAAGAAGAATTTAGCAGGTTGCTTGATACAGGTCAGATTCTCTCCCAGGATTTCTTGCCCAAATTCGCCAAGCAATTGCAAGCGGAATTTGGCGATGCTGCCAAAGACGCTTCCAACAATGCTCAATCAGCAATATTTAAGCTGGAAAATGCTTTCCTCAGTCTTCAGCAGGGCATAGGGGAAGGTGTCGCACCAGCGGCGATCGCAGGTTTTAATACCCTCTCACTCATACTTAAGGGGCTGGCTTCTATCTCTAAGGAAATCGGATTTATCTTTATTTCCTTAGCCCTAACACTTTCAGGGACAATGCTTAATGCATTAAAGACAGTTGTTGCTGAGTTAATTGCTACAAGGTTGGCAACAGGGATGTTTAAAGGTGGACTCGCAAATCTATTTCAAGCTGTTAATAAGTCACCTTTTGCTATGTGGTCGGTGGGTATTTTTGCAGCACTAGAAGCTGTTAAATTGCTAAGTGATGCAGTTAACACCGATTTAGTTAACTCTTTCAACGAAGCTGCTGAGGCTGCTAAACGTGGAGCAGAAGAATCAAGAAAGGCGTTTGAAAAGGCTATCCCTGAAGAGACATGGATAGATAAAATCTTTGGGTTTATAGGTTTAGGGTCTAACAAGTCTGCGAAGGAACCCGCAAAAACAGAGCCAGTTGCTTCTAGTGGAGTTGGTAGATTTTTAGATCAAACACTTGTCTCCTATGCCAATTTTTATGCCAACGCCAGCACATTCGGGCTGATTAAAAAACCCTTTAAGACCTATGGAGAGCTTGAGCAACAACGCATCAACGAAGGTGTTACGGATATTACAACAAACAATAATGATTTCCTCGGTAGCGCCAAATTGCGATTAGCTCAACTAAAGTCTCGCACTGGCGCAACTGGGCAGTTGCCTGCAATAGATGCTACTTTGCGAGATGCTGAACAACAGCGACAAATTCTACAGGCTAATATTAAGCGCAATTTCATTGATAAAGGATTGGCAACACCAGCAGTAGAAAAAAGTAGGCTGGAGGCACTGAATTTACGGATAGCCGACTTTAATAATCAACGCGCTGAAATTGCCAAACCTTTTAATCTTGACATTTCCCGTACTGACCAACGAATAAACGAGATCAAGGCTCAACTTGAAGCGCTCAAATCACCTCAAGCGATCGCTGCTGCTGGCGGAGATGAAGCGGCTACTAAATTAACTGAGGAACTAAAAGCTTCCCTAGAAAATTTAAAAGAGTTCAAAAACCAAGCAGAGACTACACTCGCTTCGTTGCGTGTTGACCCTGTGCTAGCATTTACCTCGGCGATACGCAAGTTAAATTTAGCTTTTGCTGAGGGACAAGAAAAAAATCAACAAAAATTAGCCGATCGCAAACTAGCCAACGCAAAAGCAAGGGTTGCTGGTTTCCAATCTAACCCAATGGCAGCAAGGCAATCTGCTCTCAATGATGCTCTAGCTGAACAAGAAGCCGCAGCCACAAACGTAAGGCAACAACAAACCTTGGTCAAAGGTGCTGAAGTTGAACTACTACGACCAGAGTTTCAACCTACTTTACAAAAACTTGGTATAACGAGCGATTCATCTGTTGCCAAAATTCAAGATGTACTAAACAACGCAACCGATGAAGCTGATAAAGGCATCCTTGAAAAAGCCAAGGCTGCTGCTGAACAAAAACTCAAACTCAAAGAATTACAGCAATCAGCAGTTGAAGCTCAAGACAAAGTAGGGCAACAAGTACAGGATAACTCGCTCTACGTACTACAGCAAGGTGCTGCCAAACAGCAAGCCGCCCTTCAACGCGCTGAAGCCAAAAAACTCAATGCAGTGAAGATGGCGCAACAGATGCGTCTAATTTCAGAAACTGATGCGGCTGAAAAAATAGCACGAATTCAACTTGGTAGTACTACACAGCAACAACGTAATACTGCCAATCAGCTAGCTTTTCTTCGTACTTACCACCAACAGGGCAAGATTGGAGCAGAGCAGTTTGTTGCTAAACAACAAGAACTTACAACCCAACAAACTGATTTAGAAAAGCAGGCGGCAGAACAAAGGCTAGCTGTATCTGAGGCTGTTAACCGCCGCAAACTCGAACAAATTGAACTGGCAAACAAAAAAGCTGAGGCTGCGATCGCACTTTCACAAACCAATGCCACAACTGCGGTGAAGCAGAGACTGCTTCGGGGTGGCATGACACCAGAGCTTCAAGAACGAGCAGGTATAGAGCAAAATGCTGTTGACCAGGAGGCTACAGCTAAACGTGTTGACGACATTAAGAGGCGAATCGCTCAAACCAAGGAGCTAGAAGCAACCAAGGTCATCACTGCCAAGGAATCAACCGAAAAGCTACTTTCCCTCAACCAGGAATTAGCGGTAGCCAATCAGCAACGTATTGACCAACAAATTGAACGTGAAAAGTTGTTGCAAGATGCAGCTGTGGCTGGGATTGAGCGGCAAATTAAATTAGAAGAAAATCGCTTTAAGCTTGCCACGTCCAATATTGACCAACAAAAATCGGCCCTTGACCTCTACAACGAAAGTCTTGACCGGACTGCCAAACTGGAGGAATCACGATACAATCTGAGCAAGGTGTTATCAGATGCATCTATTTCCGGCTTAGAAATCCGTAAAGGTAACGCCGATAGAGCTTTAGACCTTAGTCGCCGACTCAAGGATGAAAACACTGCTTTTGGTGTGAGGGGGGCGATCGCATCCCAGCTTAATAGTCTGGGCTTTGGTACAAATGAACTACAGATATTAGAAAAGCGATCGCAAATTGAAGATGAGATTGCGGCTAAGAAACTGGAAGCACTCAAGCTCGAACAAGCATATCAACGCCAGTCCTTGCAACTTGACCTGAAGCGACAAAAGATATCTGCTCAAATGGCTGTTTTTGAAGCCGAGTCGGCAAAACTAGCAGCTGCTAAAGCCAAGTTGGAAGCAGAATCGGCGTTGCGGATAGCGGTTATTAAAAAAGATAAAATTGGTATCGAAGCAGCCAAGGCTGAAATTGAGCTTGCGGGAAGAGGCGTCGAACTTGCTGATAAAAAATTCACCGCTGCTGAAGACAATCTCAAAATTCAAGATGAACTGGCCCGTAACGCCACACTGGCGCAGGAAGCAACTCAAAAAGCAGCACTGAACCAGGAATTGGCTGCTGATAGCGCTAGAAGACAGGCGGCAGCGTTGGAGAGGGTGGAGGCGTCTGCTTCTAAGATTCAAAAACAAGAGTCGGGCGATACCAAGATTAGTTCACCGACAGTAAACAACGACGTACCTGGTTGGGAAAATCCTTACATCCAAAAACCTGGAGAAGGCTTGTTTGACTACGAAAGTCGGATCAACTGGATGAAGATGACCGGACAGATTGTAGAGACTAACAAAAGAACTAGTGTCATTGATACCAGTGGCTACAATTACGACCTGGAGTTGAACAAAAAACAAGGTAATTTGCCTTATTGGTATTTTGACCCTTCTGACCCCAGATATCCGGGTAGTATGCCCCCAATTGACAGAACTGCTGATATGATGAAGGCGGCAGAAATCAAAACTCCTGAAACTAGCGCTGGATACAACCAATTTGCGGATGCTTTAAAGGTGGCAAACCAGGGGATTGAGCAGCGGCTCGACACCTTGAATGAGCGAATTATGCAGCTGGCTAATAGTCCAAGAAGTCTGACTGTACAATCTCCAAATGCAGTTGATGATGCGGCGGATATTATGAGCAAAATTTCTCGTCAACAGCTTGCGAAGGCGGGTTTGTGAAGCGATCAGATCGCCACTTCAGAGCGATGTCAGAGAATCGTGATAAGTACGGATGCTAACCCGCACTTTTAACAGAATCTTCATCGGTACTTCGGTGGCTTTGCTGCAACAGTATTTTCTGCTGACACGCTAAAAAGAGGGGATTGATATGCCTACAATTTAAAGCCCATATGACTTTTCAAACACCAGATACATTTATTTATCGTGACAAGGAATACGCATTAGTTGATTTAACTGGGGAAGAGTTAATAACGCCTCAAGAGACAGGTTTTGGAGTAGATCAGATTTTCTTGGAATTTATATTAAGTAGGCGATCGCTTCTTTACTTAGGAAGCGATCGCACTTTTTAAAACACTTTAATCGTCTGCTGGTAAAGGTGGAGAATCTGGATTTTGGCGGTCGATGAGGTCTAAGTTACCCCAAGGATACAAATCTCGCAATTCTTCTCTGTTGTGCCGCAAAACTTCTTCAAGTTCCTCATAAGTCCATTTGCTGTAATGAACAATTTTTTCAAGAAGAAACTCTATTGAGCGTCCAGCAAAAGCATCCTCAAGTATTCGCTCTAGTCCTGTTTCAGCAAAAGCCGCTAGAAGAATAATGGCTTTAACGTTACGCTGAGTAATCGCCTCATAGGTAACAATTTTTACGAAATCTCGCAGGCTGATAGTTTTGCTCAGGGAGGCTCCTCTAATGATTTGTCCTTGAGATTGTCTGATCACACTAAGTTCAGATTGTGCGCCTGTAAAACCTATTTCCTCTAATCCTTTGAGCCATTTTGACTCTCTTTTTGTGCGGTTGTAAAACCAGCGTTTTGTATATCCTAAAGCAAGGCTTGTACCTTCGACTCCAAAACGCTTTTCACCATCAGGCAACATATAAGCATCTAGGGATGATTCGCCAAGGTTGATCTCACAAGAAACTGCTTTAGTAACATCAGTTTCAGAAATTTCACTCATAGTAAAACAGTCTTATCGTCAAACTATAAACCAGTAAATATATTGAGACGCGATCGCTTTTCTAATGGAACTGAAGGCAGGGTGAGGGGGTTAATGGTAAAAGAGCTAATCATCAATCTCAAAAAGCTCTCTAATGTCAACATCGAGTTCTTGACACACCTTTAAAACCCGAATCACAGCACCCAGATTCCTGCCGTTTTCCCAGTTTTGGATCGTAGTCTTAGTTAGCCCTGAGAGTTTAGCTAGATCGTCTTGGCTTAACCCTTTAAGCTTTCGGTATTCTGCAAGCCTTGAAACCACTTTTACATCCTCTTTTTGTTGTTTAGGCATCATTAATTTAACTAAAAATAATTAGTTAAGTCAAGTTGACAAGGCTAAGTAGATTTGGTTAAATAGAGATTGTTAAGGCGATAGCTCCTGTCCTGAGAAAACAAAGCCATCGCCCAACAGTCCCAAAACTCTTAGCTAAAGGAACTTAGTTAATTATGTCTCAAACAACGATTGATATTCAAGCGATCGCTCAAAGCGAACTTGATAATTACATCGAACAGCAAGCATTTGAACTTGCTCCAGAGTTTGAAGTTGACGGTGTGAAAGATGAAGATTTTGGTACTCTCTACAGACTTTGGAAAGGCACTCAACTGCTTGGAACTTTTTACCAGGATTTGAATAGCAAATGGGTTGCTCAACCATTTAATAGTGATTTTCGCCCTCGTCTTAATACTTCAGAACAAGCGCAGCTAGTAATTATTGCTGCTTTCACGGCGTAATCCCATCACCTACAAGCAGTTTCAAGGCTGCTCTTTCTTGTTCTCAAATTTTGAAAAGGGCGAAAACCATGAATATTGTCACACATGATTGGAACGGAAGTGCGATCACACAGTTGAGCGAAGCAACCAAAATTGCTGCATATGATGTGCCTGCTGGCTATGTAAATGCTACTCAGATGTGCAAGGCTTGCAAGAAGTTGTGGGCGGATTATGCTCGACTTGAGTCTACAAAACAATACTGGGAGGGGCTTTCATTGTCTATGGGAATTCCCATAGACCTCTTGGTTATGTCGATTTTAAGATGCAAAAATGACCAAAGAGGCACTTGGGTACATCCAGAAATCGCTATCGACCTTGCTCAGTGGGTGAGTGTTGAATTTCGTATTTGGGCAAATCGAACATTAAGAGGGGTGATTGAGAAGCAAATTGCACCTGACACTCTAACTCTTACTCCAGAAGTCCCCATTCCCCAGCCTCTACTCCCCACACCCCAAGAAATATCAGATATATACGATTTGACTTTGGGCAAAGCGGGGTTAGACCCAAAACTGGTGGCGGGGGTGAAATTAAATGCTATAGCCAAACGTTATCCTGTTTTGCAACCAGAGGCGGAGCTGGCTAAAACACTGCTGCAAGTAAAAGTGGAGTCAGAGTTGCTTTCGCCTTCACAATTAGGAGAAATGCTGACTGAATCTACTGGAGAAAAGTGGAGCGCTCAAAGAGTTAATAAGCTTTTGGTTGATCAAGATTTCCAATTTAGGAATCCAGATGGCGATAATCCGGCTTATTTACCAACTACAAAGGGCAAAGAGTACGGTCAGATTGTGCTTAACACTGCGAAGGGACGCGATAAAACTATCCAGTCATTGCGGTGGTTTCCTGGTGTTTTGAATGCGGTCACTCTTTAAGAGCAGGTGGGGATAAAAATGTCGGTTTCTCGCAATAAATCAATAAAATTTCCCGCTAGTTGGGGGCAGCCAAAGTACCGCCTTGGACAGTTTGTGGAGCAAGGACAAATTATCGGTGTTGAATACTGTCCGCCTCGTACTAAGCTTTCGCTCGAATGGGGAGAGGGATGGACTTACTGGGTGCTAACTGAACCTGGTTCCGATGATTTGTTGAAGTATGAGGAGGGCGAATTGCAGCCATTAAATCCAGAAGATATCAAGAAACTAATTCAAGAACACGAGGCGGAAATCACGACACTTAAAGAGCAGTTGAGGTGAAATTATGTTGAAGATTGGAAATTTGGTGATTAATTTAAGTGCGATCGCTTATGTCGATTTAGAGGCGAAGAGAAGTTATATCACTAAACAAGAAAGTGCTTCAGGGGTAAGGATTTACCTAAAAGCGACTGACGAACAAGGAAATTTGACAAGTCTTTTCTTTGTAGGTGAGAAAGCGGAGTACTTGCGGAAATATTTCCAGAGCGTGGCTTTTGACTGTGAGTGTATTTCACAGAGCAACTAAGTAGGTCACAAAAAATCATTGGCAATGGCGGACTGATGTCCGTCTTTTTTATGTCAGCAAATCCTGATAAAGCACGGATGCCAACCCGCACTTTTTCAACAACAGGGAAACTATGAACTAAAGCGATCGCGTTGCCATTCATGAAATCCCTTACCCTCACCATCGACACTCTCTCAGTATCCCTAACTCGCTTCACTAACTACGAACGTGTCCTAGCTGACACGGGACAGACTGAATATAGTATCGTTGGTACGCCGTTAGACAGTGGCCCTGTGTATGAACCAAAACATATTTGGACAGTAAGTGCAATGGTGACTTATGATCAGTGGCATACTCTTAACGGTATTTTTGCGCTTTGTGATAGTCTAAGGCGCAACCAGGGCAACTACCGCATTACGGTAGATGACAGCATCCAAGATTTTATTGAGACTGGGACGAGAACGCGATCGCTCACGTCTGGTGGCAGTGAAACAATTTTTACAGGTGGGGTATCATATCCTGCTAGATTTTACGCTCGGATGTTCGAGCCAAAGTCGCAGTGGCAGCGTAATAGGTATTACCCGTATATTGCTGGTTTTGTGCTGAGGGAGTTGGATAAAGTGTCGGCAGTTTGACCGGTGTGACCAATGACTAATGACTAATGACTAATGACCAATGACTAATAACCAGTCAACCAGAAATGTACAGCTATTTATTGGCGGCAAGGATTTTACGCCCTGCTTAATTTCGTTTCAGGGTAGTGACAACCACCTTGATCAATCTGGCTTGGTTAGCTTCACCGGACAAATTGTCCTGGGTAACGCCATAGATTTTGACGAGTCGATTGATGATAGGAAAAACCCGACGCGGTTTTGTCGTGGACGCTCAGTTATTTTAAATATTGCGAACTCTTCTGGGACGCTGCTCCGACACCCCAGGGGAGCATTAAGGATGCTAACGCCAAAATACGACTTAGAAAAACAGCAGCTAACACTGGAAGTGGGTGATTTAATTGCACTACTGAACTTCAAGGAACCCACTGACCCAGACAAAGCTAATAACAAAGATGAAGAGTGCCAGGGAAAGCCAGCAAGTCAAGTTATCTTTACTCTTCTCGCGGCTGCTGGCATTACTAATATCAGTGGAAGCTTACCATCAACTGTATACAATTATCCCCTCAATCTTTCCGGGTCGTATTTACAATCGGTTGGTAAAATCCTTTATGCCAACAATTTATTTGGGTGGGTGGATAAAAACGAACAGTTCCGCATTCAACAAGCAAATATTGCTATTGGCGCTGGTGGCTTAAGTTTACTCGTGGGGCGTGATGAAATTTCGTACAGGCGACTAGATGGGGCGGAATCACCCAATGAAATAATCAAAGCGGTAGGGACGCAAATGATTGTCCGCCCTACTCCAGCTTTTCTGGAGGACACCTCAGAGGAATATGGCACAGCCTCCACAGTAAATAAGAATTATGGCGACACCACTATTGTTATCCGCAAAACGAAAAGAGGGCAGGAGTGGAATAAAGGCGAGCATAAACTGAAAATAAAAACAGAAACAATTGAGCCATTTGGGTTGGTTATTCCTGAAGCCTTTTGGAACAAAACATCTGACGGGTTTGTACTATCTCCTCTATTAACATCAATCACTTCAGAAATAATTATTGAAGAGTCCCATTTTGAAGATAAACAAGAATGCAAGCTCAAGACAAAAGAAACAAGAACTTATCAGCCTAGAGCAACTTATTTGGCGGAGTTTAAAGAAGCACAAAAAAATTATTATTTTGGTGATATTGCAGGGTTAAATCTTGTCAAATCAGTTGTTGAAACTTATGAATATGACGCCAAAGATAGGCTTAAAAAAATTACTACTAAAGTCTCAGAATTAGAAATAAGTATACTTAATGGCACTGACGAAAACTGGAGCGAATGGATATTTCCTCCTGAATATCTAGTACCTTCTGAAACTACAATTCAAGAATGGCGAGAACTTAACAAAGATAGTTGGGAGTATAGAGCTTTTAGTTACAAATGCTTAGTTAGAATCAACCCTGAGTTGGTTAAATATCAAGCAGGTTCTAAAATTATTTCTAATAAAACCAACTTAATAGCAGATTCAAAAGTTAGTGTTCGCCGTGTCTCCAATTCTGGACAAGAAGTGCCGCCCGCACCAGAAAGATGTCCGCCATGCTGCACTTTTGAAGAGAGCAATATAGAAGAAAAAGCGACTTTTGCTGACCCTTGCAGTGGAAGTTTTAAACAGCGAGAACGAACTTTTAATGTAGAGTTTTTGGCAGGAAAATCAGAGACTGTACTAAAGCCAGGGGAGGTCAGGGTTTACTCAATAACTGGTGGTTCTAGTGCCGCTCATTCTCAGTTACAAGCGATCGCCAAACGGGAAGGGCGATTGCTTTGGGGGCGGTGGAAAGGACAAGAATTAGCAATGGCAATGGTGGATGGAGTTTTCAATCACTCTCCACTAATGACGGTGAGGGCCACAGAACCAGATGGAATTGTACAACTCTATCTGGCTGATGGGTGCAGTTGGGTGGTGTCGCAGCAAAAAGCTTTGTGGTCATGCGATGGAATTTGGGTAGGCACATCAATTGGAAGTGGCGACAATGAAACGGTGCTACTTCCTTACAGCGAACCACAAACTCTTTACTTGGGTATGGGGATCGGCTGTGATTTTACTGGCTACCCCTACGCACTCACCACCACTACCGCACATCTGCAACTGGGAGAAGGAGAAGGGCTACGGTGGAATGGCGGATTTTTGCTGTTTTCTGCTGGTATTGGGCAAGGAGCAGATTTTACAGGTGGAATACTTGACCTCTATTGGGAAGATTTTGAGTGGGACGAGACAGACGAAATTTCTTGGAATAACTTGGATTCATCTCCTGCGTGGAACGCAACCGAAGATTGGGAAAACGTTAACTGGGATAATTTACTCTGATGGCAACCGGGATATTTACAAGCGCTTGGATTACTGAATCAGCCAAAATTTTGTACCGTGGTGGCACACCGCCAGATGTCTCGAAGTTTCGGGTGTGCTTGGCAAATACGGCGGTACTAACTAGGGCAAGTACGCTGGCTGATTTTATTGGCAACGAACTACTACCTAGCAACGGCTACACAAGGTCTAGTGTGAACTTTGGCTCTGATGGTAGCTACGACACCACCGACCAAAGACACGAGTTGCCATTTCTCTCACCTAGTTTCACGGCTAGTGGCGCAAGTCTACAGTTTCAAACAGCATTTTTGCTAGCAAATAGTCACTCTGTAGCTTCACTGAGCTTTACCAACAGCAATGTGGATGCGGTGAGCGATCGCATCACTATTAATAATCATGGGCTTGTAAATGGCGATCGCCTAGTTTTCACCGCCGACGCGCTAGCTACTCTCCCTGGCGGGATTGCTGCAAGCACTCTGTACCAAGTGGCGAATAAAACTACCAACGACTTTCAATTACAGTTAGTAGGTGGTAGCAGCATTGTGGATATTGCCAACACTGGTAGCGGGACATTTAGAGCAAGGGCGGCTAACGGAATTGTGGTGGCATACGGTGTAGAGACAAGTCCAATCACTATTCCCGATGGGCAAACCTACGCATACCAGATCCCAATAGTTTTGTTGAACTCAGGGTACATCAATGGAACCTGAAGAATTATTGCAGCACCAAGTATTTAACAATCGCATTCAGTATCAACAAAAAAATGTTGACGAGGCGTCCCAAGAACAACAATCAACAACATCTATAGTTGGCTATGACTCAACTACAGGATTGATGAAGCTGCGGGATGGAAGCGTTGGCGGAGCCTCCCGGAGGGAATATCGCACCTTTTACGCTTCTGCAATTACTAATGGTGCGGTGGGGAAAGGGGAGGCTACCAGGGTGAGGCGTGGCAATTTGCCTACATACGATGCAATGCCCTTTAGACAGAAAGAAACAGTCCAAGAGACTGCAAGTGAGTTGCCGATTGTATTTGGCATATTGGCAACCGTGGACTATGACACGAGCGTTGCACCTGATGATGAAGATATTGATTCCTTAGATCCGCTTTCATATTTTTCTCTTTTTACAGATTCTTGCCTAGATCCAGGTTTCTGTATTCGCTCTAATTTTTGTATTGGAATATTACAGCCTAGCGGTAAGCTTAAAATTCAATATTTATTTGAAGAGACAGTAGCGACTTGGAAGCGGTATGTTCAGTATATAAATCAAGTACCTTTTGTGGGGTCGTTCATCAAATCTAGCTATTATTCAATGTTTTACAATGGCAATAAATTGAATTACATTGATGCTGGTTCACCGTCACTTCCGGGAGATTTTATTGGTAGATATAATTATGCTTTTATAACTACAAAATTAGTTTCTATAAGCATCAATAAAGCCAATCCAAAGAATTCAGATATTTCAGAGAAGCAGATTCAATTAGGTAGTAAAACGCCATTTGAGATGCTGCCACGTGATCCAGGTATTACTACACCAACCTACCAAACGCTTGATTTTCGTGGCAGCCCTCCTGAATCGGTATGTTTGAAATACCTTGCCGCCGATACAATTAAATTTGTTTTGGTTAGTGGACTGCTTTCATACTCAGGATTCGATAGTATTCAGCAAGCAGGGATTATTGTTTGGGATTTAGGCGGAATAAATGAAATTGAATCAAAGGATAATCCAGCTTGCTATTTTGGATTTACATGGGCGCTAAGAGAGCCAAATCCTAATAATGTTTATGGCTACAATTATTTGGGCGCTGGACTTAGGATCAAAGGTGGGTATGGTGCGAATGGCGGCATCGTGCTTCATTTAACGAACAACTCTTCAGATATAAATACAGAACTTTTTAATCGAGAATTTTCTGTTTTTGTATCTAAGGATTTTTTGCAAGGGGAAAACAATCAGCAACTGAATGTTTCGGACATCGTGTTTGATAAAGACATGAAGTTTTATCCTCCGCCAGACTTTACTGAGGTTTCTACAACCGTTGGCATTATGCCAGCACCAATTGAGACGAAAGAGTTGTTTTATCCATACTCGAAAACTCAACATACAGCAAACATCTCTTTAAGAAGTACTCGGCAACCTTCTCTCATCAAAAGACTGATGGCCTTTACTATTTTTAATCAAGATAAAGGCAAGGAGATTTTCTCGTGAACGAAATATCAACTTTAATGCAAATTTCTCAGATAAATCGCACTGCCTATAGATCGCGCCAAATTCAAGCACAGAAAACGAGCGATCGCACCCAAGAATTTAGCGCACAAGTTTTGGGATACGACCCTACCACTGGGCAATATCGAGTGAAGAATACGAACGGCAAAATTTTCTTTTCTAGAGCAATATCGAATTCTTCAGCACTGTGCAAGCGAGCAAATATAAGCTTAGTTTCTCCCATCGGAGGGACACCAATTATTGATGGAATGCCAGGATGACGAAGGCAGGAGGCAGGAGGCAGGAGGCAGGAGGAAGAAGTGGTAAAATTGGGATACTCCAAACTTCCTACTCCAAACAACTTGATATGAGCTATAGAGAACAATTTATTTGGCAATTTGGCATCGACCTAGCTGTTGAGTGTTACGAGTTAACAGAGTATTTCCCAAAGTCTGAACTTTACGGATTAACTAGTCAAATTAGACGTTCAAGCGTATCTGTACCTTCCAACATTGCAGAAGGATATGGGCGACGAACAAAGAATGAGTATATTCAGTTTTTACATATCGCCTTGGGTTCGCTTCGAGAATTAGATACACAGCTAATAATAGCAAAGCGCGTAAAACTCGCAGATCAGCAATTATTTGAACCAGTTTTAAAAAAAGTTGATCGCCTTCAAGGTATTCTGGTGTCAACGCTTGGAAAAATAAAAAACTAAGAGGAGGCAGGAGACAGGAGTTGAAAGGCAGCTTTGCTGGAGGAAAGACGTAATTCACGTTGATACGAATACTTCAAATCAATATCACTCGCTTTCCTTCCTCCCTCTTCCCTCCACTTGCCGTAGGCAAGTTCTTAACCTCCTGCCTCCTGCCTCCTGCCTCCTGCCTTCTGAATCTATGACTATTAAAACTGGATATGCGATCGCTGATATAACAACATTAAAAGCCCTGACCAGTAGCCAGAGAATTGACGGATATGCTCGTTTAGTAAAATCGGGGGCTGATGGTAAACCAGCCTGGTACACTTTCATTGCGGCTAGCGCTGAAACTGGCGACAATGACACGGCGATAACGCCAGATGACAGCCCGTCTACGGGACGCTGGATTAAAAGCAGTGGGGCGGGTGGTAGTACAAGCATCCCAGGGCGAATGATTTGTATTTCTGAATGCTCGTTAAACGACCCCGATATCGGCAAAGCTTTTGAGTTTTATGCGCCTTACACTGGACAAATAAATATTCAAGTGGGATTTGATATTGCCATCACTCCTGACGAAATAGCCATTGAGCTACATCGTTGGAACGTCGAACCCAACACAGATTTGAATGGTAGGGAGTGGGTGGCGGATTTACCACATACTGGAGGAACGGCGACGGTCAGCATTGATAGTGACTATCGGTGGATTTCTGTGTTTGCTAAAAATGGTGGCAGTTTTGATGCTACGTGTTTCACGATGGACGGAAGCATTGCAACTTTGCTGTCGTTTGAATAATTAAATCCCACATTCCGCACTTCAATAAGTAGCATGGGTAAACTACATAAACAGAAAATGCGCTCATGAGAATTTGAACAATCAAGTAACCAGAAAATAAATAAATTATCCACATCCAAATTCCAGCTTTTTTACACCATAAAAA
>NZ_JBHFLM010000009.1:0-40741 GCF_041928655.1 Pelatocladus sp. BLCC-F211
TGAGGATTTCAAACAGTTAGTAATGTTTGTCATACTGTCTATATTAATTACTCACTAATTTACGTGATTATATTTAATTGAAATTGTATCTATTAGTACTAGTATATGTGCTACAAAATGAAGTGCGGAATGTGGGTTATAAAGAACTTGATGCTGTGGAAGCCGAAGCACTACGTCAAAAAGTTCGCGGACGGGTGAAAGATTTACTAGACACTTGGGAACGCATTGCTAGTCAAAAAATTAGCTTGCAATACCAACAAGAAGTAGGTCAAGCACCACCATTATTATTCGACCCCCTTGACCCAGAACTTGAAAAGCAACCAATGGAAGCACGCAAGTTCAAAGCACAACGCAGCCTCCGAGATGTAGAACCAACAGTCAACTTGTGGGTTTGCAACCCTGATGGTTTTGAGGTTGAGGAGGACGAAAAATGAAGTCAAAAAGCAAACGCAAGCCTTCAGGAGAAATACGGCAAAGCCAAATTATCTCCACCTTTGGCCCCGGCGCAATGGTGGACTTACCAAATTACTCAGTCATCATCGGCGGACTCAACCACTGGCGGGGTAATAGACGGCGAATTTACGAAGACCGCCTTGCAGCCAGAGTTGCCGAGATTTTGGGTGTCAGAGACATTGCTATGTATGCGCCACCTACAGACGAGCAAGACCCAGCCGCCGCTAGAAGTGGAATTTCAGCTTTTACCTTCCCCACTTGGTTTGTCGCCCAAGTAGAAGAAACTTGGACTTCCCCTAACGCCAAAGAATACCGTACTCGTCCTCTGATTCCTTGGGGTAGTCTAGTTAAAGGTAAATACCTCAGCGATACCAAAAAGAAAATCCCAGTTGTCCCCGTTCGCTTTGTCCAAGCCTGTGTTAACGGACACATCAGTGATATCGACTGGTATCGCTTTGTCCACAGTAATAGCGATGTTTCCAGTAAATGCCGGGGTCAACTTTGGCTTGACGAACGTGGTTCTGGCAACGATTTCGTAGATATCTTCGTTCGCTGTGAAGCCTGCGGCGCTCGTCGTCCCCTCTCTGATGCCACAGTACCCAATGGCAAAATTTTGGGTCAATGTCTGGGGCATCGTCCTTGGCTTGGGCCAAAAGCTTTTGAACCTTGCGTTTCCCGCGTCACTGGTAAACCAGAGTACAACCGACTGCTAGTAAGAGCTGCCAGTAATACCTATTTTTCTCAGGTTTTGAGCGTTATCTCCCTCCCAGATTCAGATGAAGCCCTGCGAGCAGCAGTTAATTTAGTTTATGAAGACTTTCTTCAGTATGCAGAAAGTTCAGATGATGTCAAAAGAGAACGCCGTAAACAAAAAGTTGCTAATGCTTTAGAGGGATTTAGCGATGAAGCTGTGTGGGCAGAAATACGGCGCAAGCAAAGCGGCCAAGGAGACCAAAATAAAAGCATTAAGCAAGTAGAAATTGAAACCTTGCTTTCCAGCCCAGAAGAGATGGGAGAAGATGCTCCAGATGGTGACTTTTATGCCCGCGCCCGCAAGTTAACTGCTTTGCCCTCATTATTATCCTCTCGTATTGACCGGATTATTCTAGTACATCGTTTACGAGAGGTCATTGCCCAAGTCGGATTTACCCGCTTTGAACCTGCAATGCCTGATATTGATGGCGAACTGGCACTGGATGTGCGAAGGGCAGCCCTTGATATCGAACCAAGCTGGGTTCCTGCCATCGAAAACCGTGGTGAGGGTGTATTTATCAGCTTTCAAAAACAGGCAATCGAAAACTGGGTAAAGCAGCCTGCGGTGCAAAAACGTGGGCTGGAATTGTTGAGAGGCTTCGAGGTGTGGCAGAAGCGCAAGGCACTCCCAGAAGCTAAATTCCCAGGACTACCTTATATTATGCTGCACTCCTTATCACACTTGTTGATTACAGCAGTATCTCTAGAGTGTGGTTATGCTGCTTCATCAATTCGTGAACGCATTTATGTTGGTGACACTGGCTATGGAATTCTTTTATACACTGGTTCGCCTGGGTCGGAGGGAACTTTGGGAGGTCTAGTACAAATTGGCAAGCGAATTGAGTACCACCTAACTACCGCCCTAGAATTAGGAAAGCTATGTTCTAATGACCCTGTTTGCGCCCAACATCAGCCAGACAACGTACAAGAGGAGCGTTTTTTGCATGGTGCAGCCTGTCATGGGTGTTTATTAATTGCTGAATCTTCCTGCGAACGTGGTAACGAATTTCTTGACCGGGCGCTTGTCGTAGCTACAGTTGAAGGTTTGGGTGCTGAGTTTTTTCTTCATCAAGAAATATGATGGCAGCGTTTCTCCACCTGAGCCGACCAGTTTTGCTCAGTTTGGCTACAGCCTTTGAAACAGGAAGGCTTCATCCACCCTTTAGCATATCAACTATTAAAACCTACGTCCCAGAAATTCTCAGTAGCAGTGTTGTTGAGGAACTCAATCGACTTAACGCAATTGGTACTAGTCCTGACCACATAGCTTACACATTGCGTCTACTAGCAGCAGAACGGTCAGCATCTCAGGAAATACACGACAGAGTAGAGTTGGTTTGGACAGGACAGGAGGTTGTGGGTTCCCAAAGCCGCGATACTAGCGTTGTTGTGCGCGAGTTATTCAGCACAGCCAAAAGTAGCATCCTTATTTCTAGTTTTGCTGTTGACAAAGGGAAAAAAGCACAAGCTCTGTTTGGTGTGCTGGCTTCCCGGATGGATGCAAATCCAGAGCTAAATGTCAGGATGTTCCTTAACGTGAAGCGATCGCACAACAATAAATTACCAGAGTCAACGCTTCTCAAAGAGTTTGCAGACATATTCTGTAAAGAAATCTGGATGGGACAACGCTTACCAGAAGTATTTTATGACCCCCGTTCCCTCGCCCCAGGTGCAGGTACAAAAGCCTGTCTTCATGCAAAATGCGTTGTTGTAGATGAAGAACGTCATTTTATTTTTAATTCATGAATAATCTCAGTTATTACTGTTTCTGGTAATAAATCTTTGAAAGGCAATCCGATTGAATTACTAAACTTATGCTTGAGAATTTGTACCCTTTTTGGCATAGTAAAAGTACTAATTTATAGTAATGTCCCTAGTATCCAATCTAGTTTGACTGGATACTATGGGAATTTTCTACAGGGTCACTCATGTGTTGATTATGACTAACTGTTGCGTAATTTTGATTAATTCTTAAGCTGTTGATACGATTCCAGGTACAATTCGTTTAATCAGAGCGCGGAAATCGAGGAGCGAATTTCATCCGCTTGAAATTATAAAAATGTCACAGAAAATATCCTCTGACCAAGAAGATATAATTACACGTGCTGACTTCCTTGCAGCATTAATGTCAAATCTTGAGCGTGAAATTAAACAAATTACGTCCTCTGGGGAGGTTGCCCCCAAAGATTCTTGGATTGTACGCTATCAAGTAAAGGGTAAATACGGTGTCTATTGGTATTACAAATTGCAGTCATCATCTGCTGTGTTTCCATCACAACGTGACAATAAAAAGCTTTCAAAATATAGGCATTTAGGTAAACCAGGTAGTTCTGCATACAACGATGCTGTCCTTGCTTTGGCACGACGTGCAAAAATCGATGCCCTTGAACGCATGATTAATACGATTAAGCAAGGTTGGATTGATTTGTATGAGGAGAAGGAGAAAACCGAGAATAAGAACAATAAACATTCGCGTCAAAAATCCGCGAATTAATTTTTTGTTCTCTACTCCCCTTCACCCAAAACCTCAATCATTCAAACTCTTATACCATCTTTGTTTCGGCTTATCTTAGTACCATTCGCGTATAAAGCTAGTTTGGGCTATATTTGGGCTTAGTTTTTGTTTAAGTCCCATTACTTACTTTCCGCTTATCTTAGTGCCATTCGGCTACAGGCTAATGACGGAAAGGCTTTGATTGTTTTCGGAGATGTCTATTTTAGTGTACACCTGCTAAAGAAGGGTGTAGGAAAAAAGCACTAGCTAGCATGGCATAGGTTATCAACAGTAATATTCCCTCAAGCCAGTTGGCCCGTCTGTCAGTTTTGACAGAATTCGTCATTAAAACTGCAATGCCCAATCCCAATACTGTAAAGTTGTCAAAGTCCAAGTTCATTGGCTGATCGATAATCAAACCAGCAAAAACTAAAATAGGAGTCACAAACATTGCAATCTGTAGGCTAGACCCAATAGCAACTGAAGATGCTAACTCGACCTTATTTTTTGTGCCACATATTCCGCAGGTAATGATTTCAACTGCTGCACCAAACATAGGAATAAGAATGACGCCAGTAAAAAGCTCCGTCAATCCTGTGGTGGCGATCGCCTCTTCCAAACTACTTACAAGTACTTCCGAGACAAATAACAGAACTATTGTTGTTCCCAAAAGCAGTCCGATGTGAAGTTTTAACTTGTATAATCCTCTAGCTTCACTGCCGTAGCTTTCAGGTTCGGGATCTTCATCTAATCCGTAAAGATAGCTGTGAGTTTTCATTGAGAACAACAGCATCAAAATGTAACAGATAAGCATGAGTGCTGATGCAATATAGGAAAAATCATTGGTTGTTTCCAGGTGTAAAGAAATAGAAGTAATCTCTATTGCAGTCGGTGCTAGCAAAAAAACAACTACCAGGTTAAGCAGAGAGGCATTAACTCGAGCAACAGTACCAAGGTTTTCTGCATTCAGTTGAAAAGGTTGCTTCGGGATATGCAATCCACCTAAGAAGAGAGCTAAACCTAAACCTAATAGTAGGTTTGCCATCATTGACCCCATCAAACTAGCTTTGACTACTTCTAGAAGTCCCGCTCGAAGGGCAACTATGGAGACAATCATTTCAGTCGCATTGCCAAAAGTTGCGTTGAGTAAACCGCCAAAAGTGGGGCCAATACGAGTGGCGATCGCTTCTGTAAAGTTGGCAATCCAAGCTGCCAAGGGGATAATTGCCAAACCTGCCGTGATAAAGACTATCAATGGATCGATATCCAATCTATTCAAAACCAGGCAGATGGGTACAAAAATCAGCATCCGTAAAAGTAGTGCATCTTTACGGGACATGAAGCGATTGTTTGAACTGAATGTCTCTTTATTAGATTTTGTGACTGACATAGTTATCACTCTAAAGTTTTATTGTTTGACCGGAGAAAATGAAGAACGTGACAACTTCGAGGTGGTTAAACATCTAATTTCAATTCAGCACTCATTTTTCAGTACTGTCTTGCTTATAAAACCACCCTAAATCAGCAAAGTTTTGTTAATTAACTGGGAAAAATGTATTTAGTTTTTCCCAATATAAAAAATTCCGTAACAGAAATCTAAACAGTTACAAATTGAAAATTCTTAGGTGTAGAGCCAGCGTTTATTAATTGCAATACCAAGCTGGGATAGATTGGATTTTTTGGAAAAGTTGAAACAGCGCAGCTGTAAAGATCAACAATCCAAAATCTAAAATTCAAATTTGTATTAGAGGGTATTTGCCAATTGACTTTCTTTGAAAGTTTCAGATTTAGCTGAAGTTAAAGATTGCACTACTAGTATTGAGCAAGGTGCATGATGAGTGACATAGTTGCTAACACTACCCAAAATTAATTCACTAAGTCCTGAAATTCCTCGACGTCCCATTATGATTAAATCTGCCTCCCAAGTTTTAGCTGTTTCACAGATAATGCGGCTAGGGCTACCTAAAATTTGAGAATACTCAGTTGATACACCTGCTGCAATTGCTTCGTTTGCAAAAGATTTGAGTAGATCCAAACCGGGCTTCTCAAACTCTTCCCAACGTTTTTTGCTTTCTGAAGTATTCATTAATGACAATATGCCGGGGGTGTCTTTGTCGTCCAAAGATAGAACATGTAGTAGTCTCAAGTTTGCCCCAGTTGCTTTTGCCAGGTCGAGTGCTTCCCGAAAAAGGTACTTGCCAACGGTATTAGAACTAGCAATTGGAACCAGTATTCTGTGTAGCATAATAATCTCCCAAGTTATGAAATATAAATTGTCAGATGAACCTCATTGACAGAAAATTTGTTCTAATTAGGACTGCTGATGGCTATGTTGGTTGTATGGTTAATACCGAACATGGTGCGTAGTGCATAACGTAGTTGCTAACACTTCCTCGAGCTAGCTCTTGTAAGGAAGATATTTTTTGATGTCCAACTACGATTAGGTCAGCCTTCCAAGACTTAGCAAGCTTACAGATAGTGGACGGAGCAGATCCAGGGATTTGAGTAAAACCAGTATTGACACCTATGTATGTTGCAACATTCTGACGAGTTTGTAAGAGTTCTAGTCTCTTTTTGCTGTAGTCTTCCCATTTATCTAAATATTCATCTAGATTTTTGACCTTTGGATAGCCAATCTCTAAATCCGACAAAACATGTAGTAGCATCAAGCGTGCATGGGTCAGTTTAGCAATGGACAGCGCTTCCTCGAAAACATATTGACTCATTTCTGAATTATCTAACGCCACTAAAATTCTTTGGAACATACAAATCATTTTTGGGATTTAAAGTACAAATATTTCATTACGCCTATTTTTTTCTAGGTATAAGTTCATTGTAAATTTGGAATTGCAGGGTTGGAAGTTAATTTTGCTGAACTCATTTTTTGCTATATATGAGTTCATTTTAAATATAGAACTGTAAAATTCTAATTTAGCTCGATTAAGCTTATTGTTTTCAGAATGTAAGTTCATTTTGAATTTAAATAAATTGTCAAGACAGCTAATCACGGTAAAATCTTACAATCAAACATGAAAATATGACTATTCTCACACCCATTTTCTAGCTAGATATTCAGTATGCCAAGAGAAAGGGATATCCATAGGATGTCCCATACTCTCTTTAGCTAAACTAAACTCTCGGCAGGTGATTGTGTTGCATAGATTAGGGAATCAACTACATAGAAAGGCTTAGTTGTTGGCTCGTATACCCAAGCAACACCTTTTGGGTTTTGGATTCTTCTCCACTCAACGAAACCAGATATGGAACGGGAACGGTAACGTGTTAGTAATTGCGGAGATCATCCCAAGCCTTTTGCTCATTCACTTTGCTTTAGTTGTACTGTTTTATTGTCAGAAGGTTTTGCAGCCTTAACTGTGGTTAGTTGGCTTTTTACTTGCGAACCATTTGCTCCATTTAGAGTGATGGTAGTATCTTCTTTATGACCATTGCTATTGCTATTTTCATGGTTGCTATGTCCGTTGCTGTCAGCTAACTTGACCTCGGATTGCAATTCAGAAGAAACAAAAACCTCTTCAACCTTCACATCATAGGTTGGTAGAACTTGGTTAGATACAGGTTGATGTTGGTGAAGCCGATTTTCTTCTTCAGCAATTTCGGCAGCACTAAGTGTATGTCCTAATGGAGTGACATCACTTGGCCCCATCAGCGGACGCAGACCGTTGAGTTCTGCCAAAATGGCAGTACCATTATTGATGACGACTGCCAAAATTGGATCAAGGGCAAAGAAAATACCTGAAAGTAGAGCGCCGAGGTTAGGAATTGCTACGATCGCTGTATTCTGCCAGATAATATCCATTGCTTGGCGGGCGCATTTGACTGCCATGATTAAGCCGCGTAGGTCGTCTTCCATCAGCACCACATCAGCGGTTTCTCTGGCGATGTCCGTTGCACCCGCAAAAGAGATCGAAACGTCTGCGTATGCTAAAGCTGCCGAGTCGTTGATGCCATCTCCGCAGAAAGCAACCGTCTTCCCACTGTCGTGCAATCCTTTGACAACTTCGACTTTTTTCTCTGGGAAGGCTTCTGCATAAATGTTATCAGGATTCATGCCCAGATTGCCAGCGATTGATCTTGCAACTCGTGTCACATCACCGCTTAACATATAAGCATTGATGCCCATTTCTTTTAGTTCCTTGATCACTGCCTTACTTTCTTCGCGTGGTGGATCACTATAGCGAATCACACCTATAAGTTTGCCATCACCTGCCACATAAACCAGAGATTGTCCCCCAGACTTGGCATCTGGATAGCAGCGATCATACTCATCTAGATCGACGTTTTCCTGAGTCATGAACCGAGGACTACCTACAATGATCTGCATTCCATCGATTTTTGCTGCTGCACCCAGACCAACCCTGTACTCCCAGTCTTCACATTCCTTAAGAACAAGTCCCTTGTCTCTAGCATTGTGAACTATCGCTTCAGCAATTGGATGCGTCAGCCCTTGTTCAGCCGTAGCAGCTAGACACAATACCTCATCCTTGGTGAAGCGGTCATCCATGATATCAATGTCATTAACACCTGCATGTCCGATGGTCAACGTTCCTGTTTTGTCAAAGACGACGGTGTCAATAGTCGCCAAAATTTCAATCGCTCGACCACTGCGGATGAGAACGCCATTACGAGCAGCATAGGTGAGTACAGAGAGAATTGTTGTAGGTACGGAAACACGAATGCCAGTACCAAAGTCTAGTGTTAACAGAGCAACTGCTCGATTCATATTGCCCGAAGCAAGTCCAACACCACCAGCAATTAACAGGGTGGGTATCACAAACTGATTCGCCACCGTCGCCGCATAGTTTTCTACGCGGGTATCATGCACCGGAGCCGCCTGCATCAAGTTGACGATCACACCAGCACGGGTGTTGTTGCCAGTTCGCTCTGCCAGTATCGTCAAGTTACCATCTACTAACAGCGTTGAGGCAAACACCTCATCGCCTTCTCGACGAGTCACAGGAACCGATTCTCCAGTCAGTTTGCATTGGTCAAGAATGCCAGTACCTGTCAAGATAATGCCGTCAACGGGAACCTGATCACCTGGGTACACCAGAACATGATCACCCACTACCACATCTTTTGTCTCGATTTCCAGTTCCTGCCCATCGCGAATGACGATGGTGGTTTTATTCAAACAAGACATCAAGTCGAGATTTGCTCGCTCACTACCACGAGCAGTCATATCCCGAACTACTTCACCAGATTCCACTAAACCCAACATAAAGGAAGGTGCAAAGTAATGCCCTTGCAGGGTATGTAAGGAGATTGCCAAACCATCTAAAAAATCAATGGTGAGTTGACGGTCTTGTTGAATGGCTTCCCATGCTCGTTTAAAAACAGGTACGGCACCAATAAATACAACACCTGCAATCACAAAACCTGGAATTGGCAAGCCTACCAATGCTCCTACACTCAACACCAAACCAGCAATCGGAAATCCTAATCGTTCTACAAAGTCAATCTCATTATCAGCTTTTTTCTCTTCACCTTCCCCTGTCCATCCGAGAGGAACTTCAACTTCTGGTGCGCGCTGAATTGCAGTAAATAGCTTTTCTTGAACTGTAGCAATGGCAATTGCTGTTGGTTGATGTTTGTAACTAACTACTAGGGAACTAGCTTGGGCGTTGATTTCGACTTCTGTCACAAATTCGATTGTGTCAAGAACATACTTAAGTTTAGTGATGTACTCTTCATCTTCATGTAGTCGAGGAATTAGGATGCGAAAACGTCCTGGTATCCAATGCACAACCTGATAATGGATATTTTCTGCCTGACTGGAGTGAGCCTCTACTGATATAACCAATTTATCTGCAACTGCTGTAACCTTCATAAGGCACTCCTGAGTTGAGTTGTTAGCTGAGGTACAAATCTTAAAACACAATACTTACGGCAAATTTTTGGCAAGCTTTTAAAGCTTGTAGCTGTGAGTTCAAGAAGTTTCTAAAAAGTTTCCTGAACAATGATGAATTCATCAAAGCTTGGTAGAATTTTTCTGCCCAGATTTTAACTATTAAGCATTGAAAAATAATCAATCCATTTTCTAATTGGATTGACGTTTTTCAGCTAAGATAAAAGAAGTTGATGAATCATTGTTAATTAGATAATCATCGAATTACCACAACTTAGAGAATATCCCAATTTAGGTAATTTTTATTTTTGAGACGAGCTAAAAAATCGCCCCAGAAGTGAACACAAGTGAGCCAAGCATTTCACAAGAAATGATTTGTGTGTAACAGCGTGATGTGTCTTTATTGATTTGATGCTTATCCTACTTAAAGAAGAGTTTACATAAAAATTCCAAGAAAAAACAGAAAGTTTTGTTAACTATTTATTTACATAACTAATTAGTTTGAAAAGAAAACTTAACTTAAATGTATGAGCCTATCAATCAATATATTTTATTTATGAAAAATAATAGTACTGCTCATAGACTGGTACACAGCATAAGAAGCGATATATTCACAAAAAATAGGTTATTTTGGCTTTCAATAACCTATTTATACAAATATAGTAGTTTTCAATAGATTTATTCACATATAGTGCTATATACACAAGATATTGTACTCCTACGATGTAATAGAACTCTTGCATAAATATTATTTGTTTTCATGTTCCAACACAAAATTGAAGATCGAAGCAATGATCTATGCAATAATTCCAATGAAAACTATTGAAGATCACTATAGTTTTGTTTTGAGAATTCAGAGAGCAATTAGGAGACTAGACTTATTACAAATAGAAATAATGGCTACAAAAAAAAGCCTACTTACGCAGGCTTGAGATAGACTAAGTTTTTACGGCAATTCTTATTTAATGTCATGTCCAGTTAATTACCCTAGCATAATAGCAATCCTATTTGAGTTATGTTGGCGTAGCTTGCGCTTAAATTCGCAGTGTCCAGCTCCCCGACTTCTTTAAGAAATCGGGGAGCTAATACAATTTTGGATTTTGGATTACTCTGTCGAGTAGACACGGAGTGGCTTCCAAAGGTAGCCGCACTTCGTGCGTCTATAGATTTTGGATTGGGAAACTCTTTTTGCATAAGAGTTCTGTAAGTCTATCTGTCGGATTCTTTTTTCAAATTGGTATAACTTTTCACGAATGATTTAGGATTGCTATCTGATGACAAAAACATATCTATCGATAATATTACAATAAAAATTGTCTCATCAAAGTTAATATATTTTGGCCGATATAAGCCTCTACTTCTTGGTGAGTAAAATTATAACCCAGTTCAGTTCCCAACTGTACTGCTATTCTTACGAGACTAGGTTGGTCTGTCGCTACTCTTAAACGCTCTTTTAAGGAAGAATCTTGAAGAACTAATTGATGGAATTGCTTTAGTTGATGGAGTTGTTTTACTTGTTGTGGCGACACGTTTATCCTCACTTTTCTCTATTGAAAAACAGAAAATACAAGTTCATCATCCTTATCCCACCTTAGGTTTAGGAAAACGGATGATGAATTTTAATAAGTCAACATCAAGTTGCATAAATGTATATTTATGAAACTGAGATATTGTTGATGGCAAGGTACAAGCTAAATGGGTAATTGCTGGACAAAATTTGAAGAACTACAAAGAAAAGCAACTATTGAGCTGCTTTTGGAACCGATTTTTGAAAAACTGAGTTCTATAGTTTTACTCTCAATTTTTCTTATATCATAAATTAAGGATAAATAACTATTGAATCATTATGATTTAGATTGCACAACAGACTACTCGAAAACCAGTGCCACTACCTGCATGGTCTGCCTGATCCCAGTGCCGTTGGGCTGATCGGCAGAGAGTGGGGAGGCAATACCACGCTCCACCTCGCAATACACGATAGTTATTAGACTCATCCAACTGCCAAATACTGCCATCAGAAGGCGCGTCCTGATAGTTTTCATGCCAAGAATCGGCACACCATTCCCAGACATTGCCGTGTAAGTCAGATAATCCAAAAGCATTGGCTATTTGGAAAAACCCAACAGGAGTAGTCTGTTGACGATATGGTCCTTCTGTTCCAGAATCGTAAATATAGCTACCGTCGTAATTAGCAAGGTTAGAGCTTATGGTTTCACCGAAATGGAAAGGAGTTGTAGTTCCAGCGCGACAGGCGAATTCCCACTCTGCTTCACTTGGTAGTCGATAACTATGTTCTGTGAGTTGGGAAAGTCTGGCACAAAACTCAACGGCATCATGCCAGCAGACTTTCTCGACGGGAATATCTGGGTGTTTGAAATTGGAGGGGTCTGGGTTGAGGTATCTATTGATTTGGGGAAGTTGGGCAATTACCCTCCATTGGGCTTGAGTAATGGGAAATCTGCTGAAATAGAAAGGTTGGAGGACCACTGGATGTTGGGGTGCTTCATTGCTCTCTCGATCTAATTCATCTTCAGGAGATCCCATCATAAATGTTCCTCCTGGAATGTAAACCATGTCCACAAACACATTATTTCCCAAATGCTCTTGAAAATATTGTGCTTTGTTGATAGAGCAAGTAATTGGTTGTCCCTGGTTGTTTAAGGTCACAACTTCAAAACTAAACTCTTGTACTTTGACTGATGAAGAAATTTTTTGTAATTGCAAGTGGGGTACTATTGTATACTTATGCTTGCGCTCTTGTTTCATGGCATCTAGTTCAGTTCGCAGTTGTGCCATCTCTCGAGTAGATTGCTGCAATTGCTCTTGCAATAGTGTTAGTTTGGCTTCTTGTTTGTGCAAGGTTTCGGTAAGAGCAGACCGTTCTTGATAGCTTTGTTCAAACTGCAAACTAATTTGTGATGCACGTTGATTTGCTTGCTCAACCTGTATCTGTGCTTGCTTTAATTGCTCTTGGGCTAATTGTAAGGCTGTCCATATTTTTTTCGCCCAAGCCAATCTGGTATTTTCTTTTTGGACAATTTCGGGAATCCACCCCATATGAAATGGGTAAGGTGGTAGATTCCAATTACAGGAAGGACAATAATCGTCTTTGTTGTGAATGTATTTACTTTTGCAGACGGGGCAGCGAGGCATGATTATAACCTCTTGACCTAAGTTTAATCTTTGACTGTGCCAATTTTTGATTAATGAATTGGTATTAGAAGTCGATATTACAATTGTCACATATTTTATGTTTTAGGTAGGTAATAAATCAGAAATAGTAGTTTTCTTATTTTTGGTGTTGCTGGAATTACTATTTTCTTGAGAATTAGTAAACATAGAGATTAAAGATTTGTCTACTACATGTGAGTTAGGATCTGTGTCAGGCTCAAACAAAGGTCGGAAGCTGTTTAGCTCTGCTAGTAAGGCTGAACCATTGCTGATAATGACCCCTAATACCGGATCTAGAGCGAATAAAACTCCTGCCATGACAACGCTAATATTAGGAATTGCAGCGATCGCTGTATTCTGATAAATAATTTCCATTGCCCGTTTAGCAATGGCAATAGCATGAGCAATACCTCGCAGATCGTTATCCAAAAGTACTACATCAGCAGTTTCTCGTGCAATATCACTACCTTCAAGAAAAGATATTGAGACATCCGCATGAGCAAGGGCGGCAGCATCGTTAATACCTTCACCAACAAATGCAACCTTCTGCCCTTTGTCTTTTAAGCTACAGATAACTTCAACTTTTTTGTCAGGGAAAATTTGGGCATAAGTGTGATCCTGGCTTATACCTAATTGAGTACCGACATGATTTGCTACACGTTGATTATCTCCTGTTAAGATGTAAGTTGTCATACCTTGACATTGTAAAGATTCAACAACTTTTGTACTTTCTGGACGGAGAGGATCAGTAAACAAAATAACTCCCAGTAGTTCATTATTTTTTGCAACATAAACAAGAGAGTAAGTGCTTGTTTTCAAGTTTGGATATTTTTTGTGGATTGAATCTAAATTAATACCCTCTTGTTGAAGGAGCAACTCGCTACCCACTAAAACCTTTTCATCCTCAATCACGGCAACAATTCCTAAGCCAATACGATAGTCTTTAGTTGTAGAAGGTTTAATTTCAACTCCATTTTCTTCAGCACAGCGAATAATGGCACTAGCTACGGGGTGATAATTACCTTGTTCAGCAGAAGCTGCAAGCGCTAGGATTTCCTGGGGCGAAATTTGTTCGTGTGCTGTTTCAATCGTCACTACTGCTGCATTTCCTTGAGTTAGTGTTCCAGTTTTGTCAAAGACGACGGTATCTATCCGTGCTAGCATTTCCAATGCTCGGCCACTGCGGATGTAAATTCCCTGACGAGCAGCATAGGTGACAGCTGCAAGAGCTGTTGTCGGAACTGCAATCCGGATCGCGTGTCCAAAGTCAAGGTGGAGGGGAGCAAGCGCTCGTGATACATCTCGTGTAAAAGCAAAAATGATTCCACTTAATAACAGGGTAGGTGCGATTAGCGCATTGGCAATTTTAGAAGCGTAATCTTCCACACGAGTATCATGTACTGGCGCAGATTGCATCAGTTGCACTGCTAGACCTAAGCGAGTATTCTTGCCAGTGCGTTTTGTGAGGATACAAATCTTACCTTGTAATACTAGGGTAGAAGCATGTACGACTTGTCCTTCTGAGCGAGAAACTAGCTTAGATTCTCCTGTCAGCTTGTGTTCGTCGATCAACGCAGTACCCCTTAATACTCGGCCACTCACGGGAATTGTCTCACTTGCATAGACAACAATGCGATCGCCTTTTTTCACTTCACTTAATTGAATATGCTCTTCTTGTCCATCTCGCTCTATTCTGACGTACTTATCTACTCCTTGCAGCAAATCTAACATTTGTTGTTCATTGGCACGGGCGGTAGCATCTCTTAGTACATCTCCTGACTCTATGAGGCTGACCATTAATGCTGGGCCAACAAAGTCACCTTTGATTGTATAAAGACTCATCCAGAGGATATCCAGAATATCCGCATCCAAACGACGCTCTGTCAACATGAGATCGAGTGTGCGTTGAATAAATGGAATTGCTGCAACAGCTACCACTCCTGCTAGCAACAAAGGCGGAATCGGCAGGAATTGTTGGGCTAGGACTGTTAATCCCAAACTAAAGATAGGCATCCCAACTCTCTCTACCACCCAGTCGATTGGTGGTTTAAATTCTGTTTGAGTCCGGGCCATTTCTGACGAAGTTTCAGCTAATGCTGCTTGCTGAATAATTGTCAGGAGGCTTTCTTGAACTGTAGTGCTGGAAACAAGGTTTTCTTGATAGTGGATGATTAGTGATTCTGCTGCTAGATTGATGCGAGCACTAATGATGAAGTCAAAAGACTCAATCAACCAACTAAGTTGGTTGGCATACTCTAGATCTTTAGATAATCGAGGAATTCTAATCCGGAAACGACCGCTAGTAGTGTGGATGATTTGGTAATCGATCTCTCCAATATGCTTCTCTAAAGAAATAGGTTCTGTTTCTGCAACTGATTTCATTATTGTTCTACCCTTGATATCAATTGGGTTTAAAAAAGAATTTTAAGAAATTTACAAACATCTTGACAGAAGTAGCTTTTTGTTGCAACTATCTCAGGAACGATTGCTCTGGTGATTGAGTATAAAATTACCGATTAAATATATAAGTTTTACTGTATTTCAACAATTGCTGTTTAGTAACATAGCAAAACTATATTCCTTCATCTCATTTGTATCTCAAGAGAGATAGCATTATCACAAATATCTGCCAATGAGAGTATATTATTTTTGCATGACTTATATTTAGATAGATTATGAGAGAAAGTCTGAGGATTAAGTACTTGCGTAGCGGTTAGTACCCCGCTCCGGGAGATGCTACTAACAAACTCATAATCTAGATTGCACTTAGATGTACCAATAAACTCCTCAATAGCAGTGCTTTACAGCAAAATTTCCATACAATAACTTATACTAATAATCAACTATAGTTTATTGAAATATGTATTTGGTAGTTGGAGGTATATGCCATTGAATTGTATTTATTCCCAATTGAACATACAGTAAAGCTTTTAAAAGATATGCTAGACAATTTTAAACACTTCATAAAACTTATAATAGTGTCTTTAGAATTTTCGACTACGACACTTCAATTAAACTTTGGATTAATAGAGAAAGAATGTTATGTCCTTCATTGACATTAGTCGTGTCAATATTCTGCCTAACAGGCGTCCTCTCAATGACCAAAAAGTCGCTGAGTTGATGGAGTCCATCAAAGCTAATGGACTTTTAAATCCTATTACTTTAGACCAAGACTTCAATCTAGTTGCAGGCTTGCACCGTCTTACTGCCTGTAAGCTAATTGGTTTTCAAGAGATTGAGTGTCATATTATTACTTGCGAAGACACAGACCATGCTCGTCTAGCAGAAATCGATGAAAACTTGATTCGTAGCGAATTGGATGCTCTACAACGGTCTGAATTATGGTTGGAACGTGACCGGATTCTAGAACGGATGGGGCTGAGAGCAAAGGTAGGGGACAACCAGTTTACTCAAAGAGGTGGTGAAAGTATTTCACCACCGCCGAAAACAACAGTGGAGTTAGCAAAAGAGATAGGTTATACGGAGCGCACTTTTCAGTATGGTAAACAAATTGCTAAAAATATCGTTCCAGAAGTAAAAGAGATGATTAAAGGTACGCCAATTGCTCGGAATACCTCAGCGTTACTGAAAATAGCCAGGGAGGGTAGTAAAGAACGACAAGAAGCAGAACAAGCAGAAATCGCAGCAGAAGAAGCTAGAGTACAACAAAAAAGAGGGGAGCTAGAAAAGCAAAAAAAGCTAGCAGCACAGGCAAGAGACAAACAAAAACAACTTCAATTAATTGCTTTTCAAAACGCTATAGCCCAGAAGGAAGCCAAAGAGTCTAGCAAGCCAACTCAACGTATATCAAAAAATATTAAGACCGATGAAATTCAGACACAGGCTGACGAAGTCTGGATTCTAGACCGACACATGATTTATTGCGGCGATACCACCGATGAAGATTTTATTCAACTATTACCATCTAATGCAGCATTGGCGATCGCTCCTCCGTGTTGTTCTTGGAAGCATGACTATTTAGTAAACGAAGCTCGTGTTGTAGCTGTGATGTGTCGTGAGGGATCTATTTACAATCTTTGCAGATGCAGTCAAATGCCCTTTAGATTTGAATTAATTATAGGAAATATATACACTGCTATTTTCTCGCAAGAACCTTTACTCAAACCAAATCATAATCCTCACATTGAGGGTGTTGAAGGCATCGTTTCTTATTTAGTAAGCTTTTTCACTAAACCCGGTAGTTTTGTCATTACCCCTTCTATAGGATATGGTGAAGTGCTAATTGCTTGTGAACGTTTAAGACGAATTTGTTTTGCTGGAGACGGAGATCCTAAGCGAGTTAATGAAGCGATCCTTCGTTGGCAGCGATGGACAGGAAAACAAGCGATCAGAGCTTAACGCTCTTGTATACTCTCATTAGAGAATATTCAAAAGCTTGTTTCTCCATGCTTGGTTCCAAACAAGAATTTTTTTTACATTCGCATCTTTAACAAAGTCCGGCTTGACTTTTAACTCTGTAAAGGATGTAATGTCTTGTGCTTCTGCTAGCTCCTCTCACAAAGTTTTCAGAATGCAAACGAGACTGCTACATAGATTTTAAATTAATTTCTATCGTAATTCTCATAAAGTCCCATTAGTATCTCCTAGCATTAAGTTAGAAATTACTGAACTATCATTCTTTCAATATAGTAAGTTTTATAGATTACAATTCTGTAAATATATACAGATTTAAAAGTATTGCATTTAATAAACATTAAATGTCATTTTTCCATAGGTTTCATATCAACTTATTTTGGGTTCCCAAATTATGGCATTCATAAAAATTGATAATATTGTGGTCAACACAAACTATATTGCTGCTATTCGATTACAAGACCGAGTCCGCTCCGAAGAAGAAAGTGTTTCTTTGTTGATTGCAATTCCTACTACTACTTTGTTTCAAGAAGACAGCATCTCATCTAATCTCTACCACTATGAATGGATAGAGTTTACGGGTGCTGCTGCTAGAGCATTACGAGACTATTTTACAAGTTTCAATAATGTCATTGATTTACTACCGTTATGTCATTAATCAACCATAACGTAAAATGATTGGCGGTTAGTGGTTAATTAAAATTATTTCAATAGTCTAAAATGTTTATCTATTCTTAGCTACTCACTATCCTATCTCAGACGACAAAGTATTCGTATATACCTGTAGCAATCATGAGGAATCCAGAAATAGTCCCAGCCCAGAAACCAGATAGTTTTGTAGTGAAGCGATCGCCTAAAACATATCCCCCAGTCATTGCCAAAACGCTAAATATAAAGGTGAGAAGTGTCATGACTATCAAATTAACTTCGGAAATCCCAGCACCGATACCACTACCTAGATTATTGAACGTTAAACCAAATGCAAGGGCTATTGACTCTCGAATATCGATATAACCTGATTTATCTATATCTGCTTTTGCAGGATTTTCTATATATGTTTCATAAGAAAACTCACGAATAATTTCTTGAGAAAAGTCCTCTGTCATAATTGCTGGAGATTCCTCCATCACAGCCCTTGAAGAAGGTGAAGAAAATCTTGTTTTCACAGGTATTCGCTTCTGTTGCATCCTCAAGAGCATTTTCGTCTTTTTTCGCTCTCGTTTTAATGTTTCCCTAATTACCCAAACTCCAACACCTACGAGAACCGCACTACCAATAAAATTGGCGACAGTTATATTTAAACTTTTACTAATGTCTTCCCCAACCGATGTGGCAAGATAAGTACCTAAACCAGAAATGAAGGCAACAAATAGATTTGTAGATAAACCAATTTTGATTTTTTTGAAGCCATAGGCAATTCCTACCGCTAAGTTATCTACATTGGCCGAAAACGCTAGCAAAAAAGCTGATATGAGATGCATATTAAATTCTCCAATATTTAGGTTAGGGAACAAAATAACCGTTTTACAAAAAGTTCGTATGATTCAAAATAACCCGGAAATTATACTCACCGTTAAGGTGATAACTACGCTGTAGAAAAAAAATGACATAATTGCATGTCCCAGTGATAACCGTCGCATAGCAGACGAAGTTATTTGTGTGTCGGATGTCTGGGATGTCATGCCAAGAGTGAACGTAAAATAGAGAAAGTCTAAGTAGCAGGGAAGTTCTACATTAGAAAACTCTAAGCCTCCCATTGCTTCCCCTTCAGAACTTAAGTCATTGCTGCGGTAATAGAATGCCGCATAGTTCAATGTAAACATTGTCTGCATTAGAACCCAGGAGCTAAAAATCGCTACAATAGACAATCCAACTGGAAGAGTAAAGGAATCCTTATGTTTCGCTAACACGACTGCGATCGCAAAGAGACTGCTAAAAGCAATAAATACAACAAGTAAAAAAACAGCAAGATGATCAGCTTCTCGCCGCTGGGCGCGATCGCGAGTTTTACCAGGAGTAGCATCAAACATCATAAACCAAGCTAGGGCTACAAAGCACAGAACCCCAGCACTCCAAGCTGCAAGAATACGTAGTTCGAGCATGGAAGATGGCATTAGCAAGAAAACCAAAGCAGCTAACCACAAAGATAGAATTGTGCGGTATTTTGGACTTAGATTTTTGCAAGTGATGAGTAAAGAACCAAAATTCATAACTAATTTTCAACTAATATCATCAATAACTGCTAAAAATAGCAAGTATGATTTTTGCTACAAGACAAACTTCAGTCTAAATCAATCCAGAGACAACATTAACACTGGAACCCAGTATCACCATATAGAAAAGAAAAGATACAATTCCATGTCCTAAAACCAATTGGCGCATCGATAAGGATGTAATTGAGACATCAGAGGTTTGAGCTGTCATGCCAAGAGTGAAAGAAAAATACATAAAATCCCAGTAATTAGGCTCTTCCTCACCTGGAAAGTCCAACCCCTTTGCACATTCTTCTGCCTGATTTATTTGTTCTCGACGATAGTAGCAAGTAGCGTAGTGGAGTGCAAAAACGGTATGGGTTAAACACCAAGAACAAAGGACTGCTATCAAAGACAAACTGACTTCAAGAACAAGAGCAGAAGTTGGTACATGTTGATTGTTTGTCTCCATCAGCCCAATGGCAAAGATACTAGTGCAAGCAGTAATTATAACCAATAAAAAAGTTACTGAATGTTGTGCTTCTTTGCCTTGAGCAAGATAGTAAGTTTTTTGAGGAGTAGCGCTGTTTGCCATCAACACAAACAGCATTAAGAAACAAAGAACACCAGAGATCCAAGCAGCAAGAATTTGAATATCTAGGTGCATAAAGTCTGGCATGATGATAAAGGCTGCCATCCCCACCATTATTGATACTCCCAAACGACTGCGCGAATCTAAGTTCTTGAGTAAGCTAAGTAAAACTGCTAATCTGGTTTGCCCTACAAACAAAAAGTGGAGGGCTTTAACTTTGCCAGTATTAACTTTATTGCCTGATAAGAATTTCATAGTTTTTTAGAGGTTCAAGGTTAGTAGCAATCGGGGGCTTTAACCCAACCTAAACAAGATGGAAATTAAAAATTTCTACTTGCTTGTTGAAATCAGCTTTGTTTAGTAACCAATCTGAATTAACTAGAAGACAACAAAGTATTTTGTGCGTCAACAGTCTGCAAGAGTACTCTACGCCGCTAGGTCATTTATCTATAAATTGACGGTTCAATACAAGAATATAGTTGAATAGCATTGCGAAACCAGAGGTACTCAAGCACTTATCAACTTCAAAAAATTTTTTGCAGATATTCTAGTAGTATATACACAACAGTAATCTGTGTAAAGAATTTAAGCTGCTCACATCTTAATTAATCAGGGGAAATAGATATTACCCTACTGCCTGCTTGACTCTACTGAAAATAATATTTGCTATGGCTATTTGCATCTAACGAGTAACAAGTTCCACAACAAGCCATAATATATAGTCTCTACAAATAGAGCTAGTGATTGATCCTTAAGTTTGTAAAGGCACGAAATATCAAGCCCTTACACTGAAAACACGAAGTTTCAGCAGATAATTCCGATCAAGCGTCTCTTAGAATTACTAATAGCTGACGGCTAATAGCTAACGGTTTGACCAAATTAGCAACTAGCAATTGGCTACTAGCAGCTTTAATCAATATTTTTCCTGATTTGTCTGCATACTTGTTTGTGATTAATTATGAGTGAGTTTGATTGGAGACTAAGATATCATTGCTATAAAAGATACAATAATTTGCTAAAAGTCAAAAAAATGTTTCATCATATCTACTTTTTTAACAAAAACTTAATGTTGTTTCTAGTACCTTATTTTCCTGATACCATGTAACATGGATTGGTAAAGGTAGAAACATATAGAAAGTTTAGCTACCTGTTTTCCTACAGTTTTTACTCTCACTATTTCAGCCTTCTTGTAATTGCTTGATGTAGCTATTGGAGATTCGTTTCTGCTTTTTCATTCAATATTTGAAGTGACATACCTTCAATAACCTAAGATTCGAGTTGTTTAGATAGCTCCAGCTTGAAGCAAGCAGGTTTATCTATCATTTTGGAGGTTAATTTATAATGTTAGAACTAGAAGCGCTTTTGCTTGGTCTTGAACCTATGACTGCTGCCGTAATTGGAGTTGGAGCATTGGTTTTAGTACCTGTTGTTAGTGCTCTTGATTCTGCAACCGGACACAATGTTTCAGAATCTGCCAGGGGTGCGGCTAAGACGGGATTGATTTGGACTTTCGAGGCTATTGACAAAGCTCAATCTACTTTCGCTGAAGCAAGCGAATCCTTCAAGGATTTAGTGGCTGAAGCTAAAGCAGATCGCTCATCTTCCAAAAACGGAACAGTCGAAAGTACTCCCCGTGAGGTAACTATCGGTTAACCTCTGCAAAGCATGGAAGTGAACACCTAACGTCTTGCCAGAGACTGATAGCCTCTCGGTTGTCAGTCTTTATTGACTAGCCTACTAGTTATCTTGAAACAAATTTTGCCAATAATTAAGCCACCTTCGGCACTCCTCTGTGAACCTACGCAGAGGAGATAGAGGTGAGGTTAAACGGGAATTACAAGTAATCATGCAAACTTGATATTAATTCTCCTGATTTCTAATCAGGAGAAAAGAACTTTCCTCTATCGGAGATTTTTTACCATGCTTGAATATCCAGAGTTCTTTAACTTACGCAAGCTAACGATCAGTCTTGCTATTGGACCATTTGCTTTTCTTGTGCTGGTCATTCTCACTGATTTATCAGCTCATTTGTTCATGACTCAACAAACAGCAGATGCTCTGTGTGCAAATGCATATCCTCAAGATCATCTTGCAAAACTTCAAGCGAGTGAATGTCGATAGCGCTTTGCTACTGGATCAAAATCCCATGCTATTCCTTCTGGATCTCTAGCCTGAGTCCATATATGAAACTCAGGCTTTAATCTTTTGTTGGTAAGAGACTGAGATGATACTCCTAAGCGCTTTGCCAATTCAGCCTGTTTGAGTGCTTTACCATTTGATGAATTGTATTCTTCAAGATTTTCTCGACTGATTTTTTGAGAACTGCTTCTCAGAGGAGGTAAGAAGTTTGTCTCAAAAAGTGGGCGCGAACCGTTTAAGAATTCAGCTACAAAGGCTGTACCATTATTTACAATTACATTATAAACAGGATTTACACCCAATAATATTCCACCACCTATTTGCATAAATAGGTTAGGAATGACTATAGTTGCAGTGTTTTCGTAGATTGTTTCCATTGCTCGCTTGGCGATCGCAATGGCATGTGTTACTCCGCGTAAATCATCTTCTAAAATGACAACATCAGTTGTGGTATGGGGAATCTCACTCGTCTTGGCAAATGAAATGGAGACATGAGCGTGAGCAAGGCGCACTGCCTCATCTTCTTCATCTCCCACAAAAGCCACTGTCTTACCTTGGTGCTGCAATCCACGAATCAGATTAATTTTTTGGGTTAAAGGAACTTCTGCACAGACTTGATGGGGATGAATTCCTAACTGAGTTGCAATCTCAACAGCGATCGATTCAGGAGCATCAGAAACTAAGTAAATATCTATGTTTTGACCCTGGAGAATGGCAATAGTTTCCATAGTTTCAGGGGAATCTAAAGCCAAGACATCGATATCAAAGACAATAGCATCGATTTGCGCTAATGCTTCCAAAACACCACCACTGCGAATGTAGACTCCATGTTGCACAGCATAGATCAACGCTTGTAGGACTGTTGTCGAAAGCGAAATTGGAATACCACTGCCAAAATCAAATTGGTAGGGTGAGATAGCAGCACCAATATTACCCGTCATTAAATAAATTGTGCCACCTAAAGCGAGAGTTGGTAAAATTGCATTCCTAACGAATTCTGCTTGCAAAGCACCAATTTTTGTATCGTGAACAGGCGCTAATTCAGTGACCAGAGCAGCTAAACCAGCACGAGTATTAAGTCCTATTCTTTTCACCAAGACACATAAGCAACCTTCAAGCAATATTGAAGAGGCGTAGATATCTTGTCCTTGAGAGCAAACAACAGGTGTAGAACTACCTGTTAAATTCTGGGAATCGATTAAACCATAACCATAAACAATGATCCCATCTACCAAAATCATTTCACCTGATTTAATGATGATGCGATCGCCTTCCTGTAAATTGCTTATATGGATATGTTGTTCTTCTCCATCCAACTCTACCCAAACATACTGATCTAATTCATTTAATAAATTTAAAGACAGCTCTTCTCTAGTCTGGGTTGTATTTCCCCTCAGAGTTCTCCTAATTTCTACCAAAGCTGTCTTGAGTGAAGGTGCGATAAATTGACCTTGGACAGCCTGCATAGTCATCCAGGCTGAATCCAGTAGATCAATATTAGGCTGACGTTGATTGAGCAGACTATCAGCAGCACGGTTAAACCAAGGTGTTGCAGCTCCAGCAATTGCTAAAACTAGAATCAAAGGCGGTAACTCCAAAGGAGCTGCTAACAAAGCCAAACTCAGGCTGAGGAGAGGAAATCCTAAATCCTTCCATTGATTAACTTCCGGTTTCAGGTCTTCTCCAGGTAGAGATTCTGTAAAAGGAATTTCAATACAATCTACCGCCTGGATACAGCTAACAAACTTTTCCAGCGCCATTGTGCTGCAAATATCATCTTGATAATGGACAATGAGTGAACTTGCTTGTGCATTAATACGAACCTCAGTCACAAATGCTAGGGATTCAACTAGTGTCTTTAGTTTGCTAGCAAAGTCTGAATCATGAGCAAGTTGAGGTATACGAATACGATAACGTCCAAAAGTAGAGTGAACGACCTGGTAGCTCATCGCATCAAGAGAATCTTATGAAAGGGTTTTAAATCTCACATTAGTTAACATCATAAGCTACAACTGAAACAAGTCAAAAGCTTTTGTTGTAAAACTATGTGAGAATTGTTCAGTGTTTTGAACACAAAGAAAACACCTGTAACTGGCATAAGCCATCAAAGCTGATTAAGTCAAAAGGCTTCTATGGCACACTAGTTAGTTCTACTTTGTTGTTTTCTATGTATATCTACCACTCATCAATCACCCTAAATTATCTCTTATTCCTGCGATATTCAGCCAAAATCACCCTTCTTTCGATACTAAGCTCCTCCACTACCAACAATGTCATTCCAAATAAAATCACAAAACCCAGAATAGAAACTAATAGCATCTCATTCATAAAACTTACTCCTCATATAGCTCTTTGTTCTGATAGAATATATAAAAAATCGTAATACCTTCTCTTCCTAAGTAGGTAATACTTACTATCCAAAAGGTCTAACTTCCACAAACATTTTAAATAAAGATAAGTAGCTCAACTTTAAAATAGCTGTACTAGCTATTTGGTATGAATTGATGAAAATCAATATAGTTTTTTGTTTGATGTTTAGTATTTATGTTTGTTAAAGATAATTAATTTTTTAATTATAAGATTTTAAATGTGGTAGTTTTTCCTTTAGGCAAGCGATCATCTCAGTCAACTAAAATATTGTCAAATACACTCTGCTACGACAATCGTAATTAATAGTTTGTCACAGCAGTTTATGCAGGCGTTAAAGGCAATTCAGAGTATACATAAAATACACTCTAACCGTTGGATAACAGTTTTTATCCTTCAAATTCAATGTTTCTAACCTGAGAACATTTTGTCAATTTTTCTATTAATTTAGACGTAGCAATGCTACGTCTCTACACACCCGTGAATTGTAAATTTATATTTTGATTCAGCAACGCCTGTGTTCTTCTTGGCAGTATTGGCATCGATGCTCCGAGTAGCCACTGTACGTCTATGGACAACTAAGAGTGGGATAGGAGTAATTAACAGGAGAAAATTTTTTTAATTAGGAGTCTCAACAATGACTCAAAAACAGGTAATTCTGCTACGTATGTTGGTTTTTTTGCCAATTGCATTCATAGCAGAATGGCTAGATTTTCCCGTCATCATTGTTTTTATTGCTTCCGGCTTGGCAATAATTCCTCTAGCAGCATTTATTGCTGATTCAACAGAAGCGATCGCTGAGGTTATTGGCCCATCTTTGGGGGGTTTGCTTAACTCTACCTTCGGTAACGCAACAGAGTTAATCATCGCTATTGTTGCACTTAGAGCCGGACTGGTAGATGTAGTCAAAGCTAGCATTACAGGTACAATCGTTGCCAATCTTCTCTTAGCACTAGGGGCAGCAATTCTGTTAGGAGGATTGCGCTTTAAAGAGCAAAGCTTTCAACCAACAGTTGCTCGTATTAACGCTTCTTCGTTGAATTTAGCATTAGTAGTGCTGCTTTCCCCAACTGCTATTAATTTCACTTCTACAGGCTTGCAACCTGCAACAATTAATCATTTTTCAATAGTTGCTGCTTTGTTGTTGTTACTTTTCTATGGGTTGACTTTGGTTTTTTCCATGAAAACCCACAAATCTATTTATCAACTCAGAGAGCTAGAAGAAACTAACCAAGATGCACTTGCATCTGAGAAACATAAGACTGGTTTATGGAAGTCAGTTGGAATTCTGCTCATTTGCACGATTGTTCTGGTCTTTGTATCTGATACTCTAGTAGCAAGCCTACAAGAAGCGATTTCTATTTTAGGTTTATCTAGTCTTTTTACAGGCGTTATTCTCATTCCCATTTTTGGGGGAGCAGTGGAATATATCACCGCTGCCACCTTTGCGATGAAGAACAAGATGGATTTAGCGGTGGCAGTTGCAATGGGATCGAGTTTGCAAATTGCCATGTTTATTGCTCCTGTTTTAGTGTTGGTGGGTCAGTTAATGGGGCAATCAATGAATTTGGACTTCAACCCCTTTGAAGTACTCGCAGTGGCGATCGCAGTCTTAATTACCAACTCTATCAGCACCGATGGTCAATCCAATTGGTTAGAAGGAGCTTTGCTTCTCATTACCTATGCTGTTGTTGGCACAGCATTCTACTTTCACCCTTAACAACAATACAGTTCAACAAGGGTGTGTAGACGCGCTTTGCGCGGCTTCCCCCAGGGTGGGGATAAGGGTGTAAGGGTGTAGGGGAGATAAGAAATAAGGGGGCAAGAATATTTAACTTTCTTTCCTCCTACACCCCTAAACTCCTATACCCCTTGTCCAAACCCTTAACAGTGCTAAATCTCCCATCCCAATTTTTTTGAGGTCATCTCCATGTCAAGTGAAGCAAGAATCAAAGCTCAATCCTCAGATATTGAAGTCAAAGCAGAGGTAATCGAAGTTTATTCTCAATCTTCCAGTATTCAGTTAGCTAGAATTGCGACTCAAAAAGCTCCTCATTTAGGATTTTTCGCCACAGTTGCGAATGGCATCGGACAAGCAATCAGCGATGCAGCATGGCAAGTAGGAAAAGCTGTGACTGAAAACACTGCTGGTATGGCAGAAGTAATTAATGGCATGGCATACCAGGCTGGAAAAACGGCGCTGGAAACAGCTGCTAATGTTGGAGAAGTTCTTGATAGCGTCACACCTCCTGGTTTAGCATATTTGTCTGCAACAGCCAACAATATGGGTGAAGTGATTGGAAGTGCTGCTTTCTTAACTGGAAAAATGGTAGCAGGAACAACTGCTGGTTTTGGCGAAGCGATCGGGAATACCACCTCCCAAGCTGGCCAAGCTTTTGCTCAGACAGTATCTGAAGTAATAGAAAATATTCCCTCTCCTGCATCTAAGACCAAAATTCAAGAATTTGGAGGCAGCTTGATAGGAGCTACTGTGGGAGAAACAGTAGGGGGAACAGTTGGAGCTGTTGTAGTTGGGATAGCGATGGGACCAGCAGGCGTGATTGTTGGTACTCAAGTAGGCAGTGTAGTTGGTTTTACTATTGGATCACAGCTTGGCGAAGATGCGGTGCGGCAAGTCAATCAGGCCACTCAAAAAAATTCTGAAACTGTTTCTAATGTCAAACCATTATCTTCTCAACAGCAGAAAGGAAGTTGGTTAAGCAATGCTACCTGCAATTTCTTAGGTGAAACTGGTACAGCTGTTATCGGTGGAGTGATTGGAGGTACAGTACTGGGACCAAAAGGCAAAGAAGTTGGCAAAAAAATTGGCATGTTTGTAGGTAGAAGAACAGAATGGAACCCTAACATCAAAACCACAGATCGTGTCGAAGTTGGAGGTGAAGAAGAAAAGCAACAATCTTAATATATTTGTTTGTCACATATATTTGTCACATATAGAAACTACTCCACCCTCCGCGAACAGAGTGAGTAGGGCGAGGTTTCCACATCCCCACCTGAATCCTTACTATTCGACTTTCAACCCAGTTAAAATTCCATGCAGTTGACTAATAGAATTCATTTCCGAAGCTTACGCGGTGACATTTTTGGCGGTGTCACCAATGCCATTGTTTCATTACCAATAGCCCTGGCGTTTGGGGCGGCTTCTGGTCTAGGACCTGTAGCAGGTCTTTATGGATCGATCTGTGTTGGCTTTTTTGCATCTCTGTTTGGTGGTACACCAACTCAAATTTCTGAACCAACCGGACCAACAACCGTATTTATGACAGCAATCGTTAGCGCTATGATTGCTAGAAATCCGGAGAATGGCATGGCGATGGCGTTTACGGTGGTCATGCTTTCCGGAGTGTTTCAAATCCTCTTTGGCATCTTTCAGTTGGGCAAATACATTATCCTCATGCCCTATAGCGTTGTTTCAGGCTTCATGTCTGGAATAGGCGTGATTCTAATTATTCTTCAGATACCACCATTTCTAGGACATGCAGCCCCAGAAGGGGGTTTAATGGGAACGCTAACCAGGCTACCTCAACTTCTGACAAACCTGAATCCTGTCGAAACCAACCTAGCAATTATAACGATGGCAATTATTTTCTTAATGCCCTCGAAACTTAAGCATTATTTTCCACCACAATTGGCAGCATTGGTCATCGGTACAATCATTTCCTTTACCTTGCTCCATAATGTGGAGTTAAGACGGATAGGTGAAATCCCGTCAGGACTACCGACTCTGTACATGCCTACCTTCACACCCACTCAAACCGTGCAGATGTTCATCGATGGAGCCATGCTGGGTATGTTGGGTTCGATTGATGCCCTGCTGACATCGGTCATTGCTGATAGTATGACGCGCACGGAGACTTATGAAGATCAGGAATTGGTTGGTCAGGGAATAGGGAATTTAGTTGCTGGTTTTTGCGGTGGGCTTCCCGGTTCTGGTGCGACGATGGGAACTGTGATCAATGTCCAGGTAGGAGCTAGGACTGCTCTTGCAGGTTTGATTCGTGCAGCGCTGATGTTGGTTGTGGTGTTATGGGCTGCTGATTTAGCAGAAAATATTCCAATGGCGGTACTAGCGGGGATTGCTTTCTCGGTGGGAATTGAAATGCTCGATTGGAACTTCTTGAAGCGATCGCATAAGGTTCCCTGGAAATCAACCTTGATTATGTACGGAGTACTGCTGATGACGGTGTTTATGGATTTGATGGTTGCTGCTGGGGTGGGAATGTTTATTGCTAACCTCTTGACAATCGAGCAATTGAGTAATGTACATGCTCAACAGATCAAAGCAGTTTGTGATGGAGATGATTCTATTCCCCTGAATTTGGAAGAAAAGGAGTTGCTTAATTTAGCCGATGGGCGAGTCTCATTGTTCTACATGGGTGGACCGATGAGCTTCGGGGTGGCAAAAACCATCGCTCGCGAACAGTTAGCCATCAAGAATTGTGATACTTTAGTGATTGATCTCAGCAATGTTCCCTATCTGGATGAAACTGCTGCGTTGGCGATCGAAAATGCCATCAAAGATTTTCAGCAAAAAGGCTGTCAGGTGTTTATTGTTGGTGCAGTTGGCAGAGTTAAGCAGCTGTTGGAGCGTCTTGACATACTCAACTTAGTACCCTGTGAAAACCTGTTTATGGATCGAACCTATGCCCTGAAACGAGCAGTCGTGATGGATAAGGTTGAAATCGGTTTGCAGACTGGTTGAGTTTAGGGGGCTTGTACCCTGTTCAGAATTATCGCTCAAAATCATACTGAACTGATAACTAAAAATATGTCTTGAAAGTTAACTTTCAAGACATATTTTAATTCATAATATTTTTTTTGTTAGCTCCTCGATATAGCATTCTTAAGTCATTTGTTAGAGACAAGATCCCCGACTTCTCACAGTCGAGGATCTTATTTTCAAGCTAGGTTACTGCTTCATGTTGCTGAGATGAATCATTTGAGCCATTACCATTATGGGAAGCAATGACATGATACTGGGGTAGTTCTAAAGCTACTAGAGGAGCGCTGGTATTGGCAAATTGTCCTGGGGTTGGCCCTGTTTCAGAATCGTAGTCACTCAGCTGACTCTGAGGATATACATAGCCATGACTCACAGAATCATATGCTAGTACTTCACCTGTCTCAATGTGATAAATCCAGCCATAAATCTTCAACCTACCTTGATACAACCTAGAGTGAACAATGGGGTAAGTTTTCAGATTTTCAATTTGCGTTAGGACATTTTCCGCGATCGCAATCTCCAATAATTCTTCAGACTGGAATGTTCTGTAGTTGTCTTTTACTAATCTTCTGGTAGCTTCCGCATGTTTGAGCCAGTCATAAACCAAAGGCATTTCTTGTCTGAGGTTATCCAGTGTCAGCAATCCTTTCATCGCTCCACAGTGGGTATGACCGCAGATCACAACCTGTTCAATATCCAATGCTTGAATTGCATATTCTATCGAAGCTCCTTCACCACCATTAGCTGCTCCATAAGGTGGAACAATATTACCTGCATTGCGAATGACAAACAACTCACCTACTTCAGCCTGAGTAATCAAATTTGGGTCCATCCGGGAGTCGGAGCAAGTAATAAATAGAACTCTAGGTTTTTGACCATGAGAAAGTTGCTCAAACAACTCCAGATGGGTAGAGAAATAAATGCTTTTAAACTGTTGTAGACCTCTAATTAATTTTCTCATAAGCTAAGTACTGTTGTGCGTAAAATTGTCGCATAGTCTGGTAATCGGTAATAGGAAAAACCAATTACAAACTATTACGATTTACCTTGCTTAAGGAGTTCGGGGTCTGCATTTCCAAAATCGCCATAGAGAAAAACCCAGCAACCCTAGCATGATAGACCAACTGGTTATGGTAGAAAAATCCAAGTTATCCATTAGGTAATCTAACTTCAAATCAAAGTTTTACATTTAAGAGATAGGTAGGTTTCTCCTGACAAATATCGCCAGTTCTATGACTAATGCAGTTACTGCTTCTGCAATCCATTCAGCAATCAAGCCAATTACTATTTCTGTAATAAAGATGGCGATCGCTTCAACAATCACCGATCTTACCCACTCTACCAAGACATTAACAATAAATTCAGTAATAGTTTCCGTTACTAATGTGATTAACCAACCCATACATTCACCTATTATGGAATCAATTCAAAATCTCAAATCCAAAATTGCATGACCTAAGCCTGTCCTTGCTTTTCTTCAAAAGCAACTATCAAATATGGTTCTTCAAATTTACCTGATTGAATAGATAACTTTTGCAAATCTGGAGGTAAAAAGATATTTCGCCGTTGCTCGCCTGCTTCAACTGTCAGTTCTTTACCATGTTGAGTTAATTTAACCTGTTTTTTAGTGAATCCCGGTAAAAATACAAATAATTGACGAGATTCTAGATCAATCTTGAGAGGTAAAGGAGCCTGATGATTATCGTTAAAATCAGGTAGTGCTTCTAATAAGGGATCCCAGTTATGCTCTTTTAAAGCTGGAATGGAAGTAACATTCAAGGGAGCAAAGACTTGCTGTAAATCGGTTAGGTCGTTACTTTCTTGACACTGATAAGCCAGAACACCACTCACTATTAAGTTTACCTGTTGAGCGCTCCCCCAAAGCCATTTAGTCTCAGCGCTCGCTCCCGGTTCATTACTAGTCACTAGGTAAGATGTCAGCCTACCTGCATCTCCCACAACAGCCATACCTTCAGCAATCCAACTACGGATTTGCTCTAAACCTTGTTGCACTTTTTCAGTATCCACATTTGCCGAAACAATCGCAGAAGCAATTGGCCCACCAATAGAATCAGCAATTTTGTGTAAGCTAAATCCCTCAAACATCTTGCCAAAACGCTGAAAATACCAGTCCAACATTCCTGGTATGCCTAACATCCGCAGCGTTTCTAAATCTCCCCGACCATCATAGACTATGACTTCATAGTCGCCACTTTGATAGTATTGGCGCATAGCATTGAAATAGAGGAGACTGTCAAATCCAGGGAACAAAATTAACTCCCCTGAGTAGATCTCTTCAGAGTCAGGCATTGGGATATAGAGGGACAGTAGTTTTTTAACTTCTTCCCAGGTTTGGTCAAGCATTATTGTAGGTTGTAGCTGCACAGCTTGGAGATGGGGAGCTACAATCTGGGGGATATTCGTCAGCGGAGTTTTCAACAAAATTTCAGCATTGGGACTAGGGTTATGAGTGACAAATAGCACTTCTTTCCTCTGTTGAGAAAACCATTTGGCAGTAGCGATCGCTAGCGTTGTATGCCCTATCCCTGCTTTACCAATAAATGTAATAATTCTGCTCATTGAAATATTAACCTTTCACTCTAGAATTACTGGAATTGATGTGAAAGTTAGGTGTTAGAAAAACTCTAGCCAGTATGAGGTAGAGTTAATTAACCCAGACTAAAATATTCAGGTAATTCTATGTGAGTAAAGATGAATTAGTGAGATTGACTAATTTTTTGAAAAAATTGACCAATTGTGATACAAATTGGTCAATCAATCAGGAATTTAAGGTTCTAAAGAACTAAAGCAAGCCGCAGCTACTAGAAGAAATGGAGTACCAGGAACCAGAGGCAGAAGTATCCCAACAACACCTACAACAGCGGATATCGAGCCAACAACAATTCTTGCGGCATTTCTCATCTGCTTAAACATAATTTATTTGTCCAAATACTTACGATTTCCTACTAATTGAAATGTACCAGAAAAATTACCCCTTGACTCAGAAAATTAATAGTGCGTTACTATACTAATAGTTGATTGCAATGATAAGGTAAAATTCATCTATTTGCCCTAGTTTTAGTATAAAGTTCTATCATCCTTGCATTGGATTTAGTGGTAAGGTGATGTTAACGGTAATGTATTCCCTTAAACCATACATTTTGAGGTACTTATGTACTCTTCCTTCAGCATAGCCCCTAGAAAAAATGGTTGGACTCAACCGTTCAATCGGTTTATGAACACACTTGGGTTGTTGCTCCCCAATATTCTGTTATCGCTGGTCATATCTATTATTGGCTCAATCATTCTGACCATTTTTGCCTATGGGTTGAGCGCGATCGCGGGGTTTCCTATCATGCCCTTTTTCCTAATTATCATTTAACTCAGACGGTGCTTTAGCCAGAATGCTAACAGTGGCATTGCTATCTGATAGCTATATTTAGAACCGTAAACAAGTCCTTTTTGTTCCAATCCAGCAAGCGCCCCTTGCAGACCTCCTCCTCTAGAAAGTTGATGTTTCTCAATATATTCGCGTGAGTGAGGGCTATCAGTTGGGTCAAGAGCTAAACTTTCTAAAACACGAGCTTGAATGGGTGGCAGCAATAAAAGCAACGACTCGAAAGTTAGAGATAGGTCTTCCACTAAACTTAGAGCACTACGATGGACGTGGTGAGTTTGAATCAATCCGTCTTCAAAAGAATAAACTATTGGTGATGAAGGATGAACTAAAGGATGACTTAAAGATTGCAGATCAGAGTTCGTGACTCCAGATGCATTTTTTTTAGTACCTTCATCCTTCATTCTTGCAAAAGCTCGACAGTCTAGCCATATACGACGGGCAAGAGCTATGGCATCACCAAGATGACCTTGGACGTAGTTGAGAAACATGTTGAGTGCTTGACTCTCTGCTTCAAACTTTAATCCTTCTACTGCCATCACATTTATAACCCAAGACTGGAGAACTTGGCGCTCAAGAGGTGCTAAGGTAACGACATGCAAATTGCTTTCATAAACCCAGGGTTCTGTAACTGTAGCAATTAGGACATAACTGACACGGTTTTGCCGCTCAACTTCCTGGCGCACGTAATCTTCCCACTTTCCAGTTCGATCCCAAGAACGAATGTGGGGAAAATTTTGAAATACTAACACAACTCGGCAATCCAGCCATTCTGCCATCACTTGCGGCAGGGTTAGAAGAGCTTGTAGGATAATCCAGTTATCCTTAGATGGGACGTGCCAGACTAAGCGGGTTCGTCGTGTCAAATATTGTTCCAGAATCAACGGATGTTCTGTACTCCATCGTTGGATGAGTTCTAGTTCGCCTGGATCTGAGAACACTTCTACTAGTTTCTCTGCCAACAGTTCCAAAAAACGGGAAGAATTTGTCGCTCGCAGACAGTCAATTTCCAAAACTCTCGCTCCTACCTGTTGGGCAGCCCAACGGATGAGCGCTCGCCGCCCATTTCCTGGAACACCTGCTACCATCAGGTCGCCATCCTGAGCAAGAATTGTACTGACTTGCAGTAGTTCTGCCTGTCTGCCTACTAAATATCGGGGAATAAAAGGATTGCTGACCATTTTTTCAGGGAGTAAGGGTTAGGAAGTACGATACACTTAAGGTAAGAGTCATAATAACTATAATTTTAGATTATAGTTAATACTATTTAATAGTATTTAAATCTTTTACAAATACTATTATTTATTGTTATAGATATATAAGATCCTATTTGAGTTGTGAAAAATTCAGCCCACCAAGATCCCCCACTTTTTGGAAAAGTGGGGGATCTTGTTTTTCACAAATCGGTACTTCTGAACTAGTATCCGCCAACTTTGGTAATTACCAATTATTAAAAGCACTGAAGAGTGATATTAATAGATCTTATGTTCAATACTATTTAATAGTGCTGTATAGTAAGATGAGTACTATTAAATATTGCAAGTAGACATAGCAGCATTACTAGGAATTTCAATCCATGTCTTCTAGTACCATATCAGACTCAGCTTTTGCCAAGCCTGAAGCTCCGGCTTGGCATACCTTGGAGGTTAATCAAGCACTTCAGAAGCTGAAAGGCGATCGCACCTCCGGTTTAACAACCACACAAATTACAGAAAAACGGCAGCGCTATGGTTCTAACGAATTGGTAGAAACGGGGGGACGTACACCCTTAGAAATCTTGTGGGACCAGTTCAAAAACATCATGCTGCTAATGCTGATTGCAGTTGCAGTCATCTCTGCAATTTTGGATATTCGCGAATCTTTTACAGGTGGGAAGTTCGTGTTTCCCAAGGATGCTGTCGCTATTTTTGTAGTGGTAATCTTGAATGGTGTACTAGGCTATATTCAAGAAAGTGGTGCCGAAAAAGCCTTAGCAGCACTAAAAAACCTAGCTTCATCAAAAGTGCGAGTCATTCGGGACAGCAAGCCAGTAGAAGTAGAGTCAAAGGAGCTGGTGCCAGGAGACATAATGCTGCTAGAAGCTGGAGTCAAAGTAGCAGCGGATGGACGCTTGGTAGAAGCTGCGAATCTGCAAGTGCGAGAAGCAGCCCTCACAGGAGAAGCACATGCAGTCAACAAACAAGCAGAAGTGCTGTTACCAAAAGATTCGCCTTTGGGCGATCGCATCAATTTAGTTTTCTCTGGCACTGAAGTTGTTCAAGGACGGGCAACAGCCATAGTCACTGAAACTGGAATGCAAACAGAACTGGGCAAGATTGCAACCGCACTCCAATCAGTGGAATCTGAGCCTACCCCCTTGCAAAAGCGCATGAGCCAACTGGGAAATACCCTAGTAACGGGTTCCTTAATACTGGTGGCAATAGTCATAGTGGGCGGTACAATTGTTCATCCCTCTCTGTTTGAGGAATTAGTAAAAGTTTCCCTCAGCATGGCAGTTGCCGTTGTTCCAGAAGGTTTACCAGCAGTAATCACCGTCACCTTGGCACTGGGAACCCAGCGAATGGTAAGGCGCAATGCTCTCATTCGCAAACTTCCTGCTGTAGAAACTCTTGGTTCTGTCACCACCATTTGCTCAGACAAAACTGGAACTCTCACCCAAAACAAAATGGTAGTACAGGCACTGCATACACCTAGTAGTTCTGTCAGTATCACAGGAGAAGGGTACAGTCCTGAAGGTCAATTTTACGAGATGGGTATGGTAAACCAACCATCTAAAATGATTTCGCCTCAACAGCAGCCAGAACTTTTAGCACTCATGCTTGCCTGTGTGTTGTGTAACGATGCAATTTTGCAAAAAGAAAGTGGTGAGTGGGCAATTCTCGGAGATCCCACAGAAGGAGCATTACTATCTGTTGCAGGTAAAGCTGGACTCCGCAAGCATGAGCAAGATATCTATTTCCCTCGCGTTGCAGAATTCCCTTTTTCCTCAGAGCGTAAGCGTATGAGTGTAATGGTGGAAACTCACACAGGCAATGAACAACTTTCTGTGTTCCATAACCTACACCTTGCACCCTACGTTATGTTTACCAAGGGATCGCCAGAGTTAACCTTAGAACGTTGTACTCATATTCAGGTGGGGAATCGTTGGCAACCTCTCACAAATGAACAGCGTCGAACAATTCTCCAGCAAAATAATCAGCTTGCGGGTCGAGGTCTGCGAGTATTAGGATTTGCCACTAAGCTTTTAACAGAATTGCCGCTCGAAGCTTCTGAAGATGTCTCCGAAAATGAACTGACATGGTTAGGCTTAGTAGGAATGCTAGATGCACCCCGTCCTGAAGTCAGAGAAGCAGTAGCAAAATGCCGAGCAGCAGGTATTCGCCCTGTCATGATTACTGGAGATCATCAGTTAACAGCGCAGGCGATCGCTGAAGATTTAGGTATTGCTAAAGTAGGTGACTTATGTCTTACTGGACAGGAATTAGAAAAACTGAGCATGGCAGACTTGGAAATAGAGGTTGACAGAATCAGCGTCTATGCTCGTGTTTCACCAGAGCATAAGCTGCGGATTGTCCAAGCACTGCAACATCGCAACAATGTAGTGGCAATGACAGGAGACGGAGTTAATGATGCTCCAGCATTAAAACAGGCAGATATTGGCGTGGCAATGGGAATTACAGGTACAGATGTCAGTAAAGAAGCCAGTGATATGGTGCTATTAGATGACAACTTCACCACAATCGTATCAGCCGTAGAGGAAGGGCGTGTTGTTTACATCAACATTCGCCGCTTTATCCGTTACATTTTAGGCAGTAACATTGGAGAAGTCCTAACTATTGCTGCTGCACCCTTACTAGGATTAGGTGGTGTGCCGATGTCACCCTTACAAATTCTTTGGATGAACCTAGTAACAGACGGTGTTCCTGCCTTAGCTTTAGCAGTTGAGCCAGGTAGACCGATTGTCATGCAGCAGCCACCCAAAGACCCCAAAGAAAATATCTTTGCCAGAGGCTTGGGAGCTTATATGATTCGGATCGGCTGTGTTCTAGCGGTAGTCACGATCTCGATGATGGTCTGGGCATACGGCTTTACCCAACAGAACACAGCAGGTGGAACACTTGATCCAGACCGTTGGAAGACAATGGTATTCACTACCCTCTGTCTAGCTCAAATGGGACATGCACTTGCTATTCGTTCCAACACTCGTTTATTCATTCAGGTCAATCCCTTCTCTAACCCCTTTATCCTTGCTTCTGTGGTTTTAACCAGTATCTTGCAATTGTTGCTGATTTATATCGAACCACTCCGAAACTTCTTCGGCACTCACTACATTACCTTCCAAGAGCTAATGGTTTGTATTGGCTTCAGTGCTATTATCTTTATATGGATTGAGGTCGAGAAGCTATTTATCCGATGGTTCTTCCGTCGGCAAAGAGGCTAAATTCAGGGCAAACGCACCTTAAACTGATGATGATCTAGTTTGGGGATAGTTAGTATTTACCCAATGGTAAAGATGGGCGACGAGTAACGGCTCGTTCCAAAGGTAAGGTGGAGCGACCGTTTCGCTGCGCCAATCGTACTGCCTAAAGCTTCTCGCTCTGAATCCAATTTAGGTAAACGATAGTTTTCTACTCGACGACCGTAGCGGTCAAACCAATCTGGTTGAATGTGGGCAGTTAACCACTCTGGTACGGCTACTGCTAAACTATCCAGGGCAGAACGCATTCCTTCTCCTAATGTTTCTAGTCGAATGGCACTAAGATAAGCTAGAAGTCAGTAACTGTAAGGGTTAGAAAAAAGGATCTGTGTAGAATGAGGGAGTGGAGGCAAGAAAAAACTAATTCGCGTAAATATTACGCGAATTAGATATTCAGATTGAGTATGGTATGTTATCCTTAAAATTTGAAATTACTTCTTATAAGAATTAAGCAGACTTTAAATCAATATGATACTGTTGTCTTGATTTTTGCATCAAGGGGTAAGCTTTAGGACGACGTTTTCTCACTCTCGGCTCACAGCGACCAGATCTTAGTGGTACTTCTTTATGAATAAGTATTTTTAACAAGGTCTGGTAAATTCTGTCGCGAATTTGGTTAGAAACATTTAAGAATTTATCCGCATACGCACAAAAAGCCCTGTCTCCTAAAAGCACATCTCCCGGATTTAAAAACTCGTATAATTTTCTTGCAAGTTGAATGTCATGCGTATTAAAAACATCGATAACTAAGGCAATTACAGCACCTGTCGCTATACTAAAAAGCACTCCTATTTTACCCGGATTTCTCACAAACAATAAAAAATCGATTTACATTACCTGATGTAAGATATTTTGTTGCTACATTACCAATTCAAATTTACGCAGGGAGACAAATTAAGTGTAAATCGGCAATTATAAAGATAAAATAGCTACTGTATTTTTATTGATACTGAAATCGAAGTGCTTTGTTCATGAAATAAAGCATTACAAAACTAGACTCGGATAAAACTAAGCCTAAAGTATCATTAATTCGAGATTCACGAAATGCACCTTGACTTTACATTAAGCGGTATTTGGGAGTATTTTTAAGTATCTGTAAGCAGCAGCAAAGATATGTTTGTACGGACAAGAGCTACTAATTGCAATTAAAACCCGCTGTGCGCTTACAGTAATCAGTGCTCCTAACTTCAATAATTTTGTACGAATAGTTCCAACAGTAGCATTTTGTAGTTCCGTCTTCACTAAACATTGTTGACGCAAGGCATTCATCAAAACGTAAGCAATAGAAGAAAACCATAATCGTAGTTGATTTCCAGCGAATGTATGTGTGCTGGTTCTATCACTAAAAAGTTCCAGTTGTTGTTCCTTAAAGCGATTTTCCATCTCCCCCCGCTTACAGTATTTTTGTGTGTAGAGTTGACTAGGGGGTACTTTATTGGTAGGAAGAGAAGTTACAACGAAACGAATATTAGTTCCCTTTGCCCCATACTCAACCTTAGAAACAACACGACGACTACGACTCCAAGATTCACGGGTTTGATAATCTAACGACTTATACCAAATTGAGTTATTAATCAGGTTGCCAGCCAATTCGGGAAGTTGTTCATCTGGTTTAAATACGGTTTCTAAAAATGAAACTACTGTTGATAATTTTTGCTCAAACCCAAGCTTCGCTCTATCTTGAGTCGTCTTAATCATCTGAATTAAACGGTTGTTTTGTGCCAATCCAAAAACGTAGTCAACTCCAGTCTGCGACTCACACCATGTCATGATATCGTCCCTGGAATAGGCACTATCTCCACGTACTAAAATCTCAACATTCTTCCATTGTTGACGTATTTGTTGAATCACTCTCTGTAGTTCTGATAATGCCCCTGCTGCTGGGTCTACATTTGACGCTCTCAGTTTGGCTGCTAACAAGTGTTTTCCACAGAAAATATAAAGTGGAGCATAGCAGTATCCTCCATAATAAGTATTGAAGAAAACTTGCTCCTGATTCCCATGTACTAAATCATCGGTTACATCTAAGTCCAAAATAATTTGTCGTGGTTCTTTAGAGTAAGATTCTAGAAATATTTTCACAAATAATCTTTCAATTTCTTCTGGAGAATGCCCAATTTTATGATAACGACTATCGCTTCCTTGTTCTACATCTTCAGGACAATGTTCCAGCCGATTTAATGTGCTCTTTCCTGCTAATACTGTCGGCTCATTCTCTAGTCCTATTTTTTTCAATACTGCTAGAGCAAACATCGGGTTATGACGTAATTCTTCATGGTCATTCAAGTCTTCGTATCCCATGATCAACCCGTATATTCTTTGTTTAATTAAACTTTCTATTGAATGGTCAATTCGATTTGGCTTTCGGTAATCTTGGAAACACTGTGCAAACTTTGATGTGATTTGCAGTTTTCTGTCTATTTCAGCAATTAAGCTCAATCCTGCATCTGATGTTACCGTCCCACCCTGGAAATTAACTACAACCGGGCGTGACTTTTCAACTAAGAATTTGAATTGTTTTGGTGTACGATCTGTTAATATTGGGGTCATGCTTTATAGCTGCTGAAATGCTTATCCTATATACATTTTCGCACTTTTTGACCCCTTTTTTTATCTCTTTGTGAGAAATCCGGGTCCTTGTCGTAAATATTATCTCCTTTGTTAATGAACCTGCGGAATGTGGGATAGATTACTCACTTCCCGAAATTTTTTAACTATGGATACTATCTAGGTGTAAGGGGTGTTTTAAGTTAAATAGGTGTAGAGAAAAAACCTTCTCGCAACCATAATTTATTGGGTAGCAGGAAAAAGATTGTAGAATATAAGTTCGCGCATAAAGTGAAAATGTCGCAGATAAAGTGAAAATTTGTTGCAGATAAGATGAAAATGAGTGTTTGTAAATTAAGCTACAAAAACTCACTTTATCTCAGTATGGGCAAGACAGTTGAAGGCAGTTGGAGCGAGAAGAATCACAAATACTGGATCTAGGAAAGTCATTGGCAAATTCCCCAGCTTGAAAATGAACAGCACTATCTGGTGGGAATCGCAAATCGAACGGGACTACATCTATTTATTAGAGATTGACCCAACAGTGCAGTCTTACAGGAGCCAACCTTTTAAGTTGACTTACCTTCATGCTGGTAAAACCAGAACCTATACCCCAGATTTCTGGGTAATTAGACCCCGATGTCAACAGGTCGTAGAAGTCAAACCAGAGAGTAAAGTTAACGATTCTTCATATCTCGAGTTGTGGAGGCACATTATTCCTTTGTGTAGAGACATGAGCATGGAGTTTGTGGTTGTCACCGATGTGATGATTAGGCAGCAACCGCAGCTAGATAATATAAAGTTGCTCTACAAGTATGCTCGCAATCCGTTGAGTCTACAACAAATAATTGAATGTCAACGTTATTTCACACATAGAGAACCAACACCTCTAAAAGTTGTGTCTGTTGAATTGGAGCCAAAAGGAATATCTCTAAACCTCTTATTCAAACTCCTGTACGTTGGTGTTCTTTCTTGCGATTTCATGCAACCCATTGGCGCAGACAGTCTAATTAAACTATCCCAATTTAAAGGTGATAAGCTGTTCCACACCTAATTTGCATAAAATGTAAACTGGATAAACTCGTGAAGCTACTACTATGCCTGCTCAAGGATACTTGAATCAATCACAGAAAGAAAGTTTACAGAAAGCTCTATCAGAAAGTAACAATCCACAA
>NZ_JBHFLM010000090.1:0-3611 GCF_041928655.1 Pelatocladus sp. BLCC-F211
GGAAGATGCGGAAGCTGCAATTCATGATTTGCGGACTGCGGGTTTCCCCTTGGGTCAAATTTCCCTAATTAATAGAGATTGGTCACGACGCGATCGCTTTGCGGGAGTCACTTTACGCGATCGCTTTGATGAGGCGATTCACAACCTGAAATTGCGACTTCCAGATCATCGCAGTCGTTTCTATCATGAGCGCATCAATCATGGTGATTATGTAGTTGTTGTTAGCGGTACAGATGCAGATATTCAACGTGCTGCTGCGATTCTCAATCGTCATGGAATTCGAGATTGGGAAATTTTCGATCCCACAGTAGATTACACCGCTACTCCTGCGCGGAATGCAGTTAATACACCAATTTCTGGTTACGGTACAACACCTTTACACAGAAATAGAAGAGCGATTGGCGTATTTTCTGATCATCGAGATGCAGAAGTCGCGCTCATGGAATTGAGAGACTCTGGATTTCCGATGAACCAAGTATCTCTGATTGCTAAAGATAGTGGCGATCGCCTTCCTGGTGTAAATACAGGTGTGGGTGTAAATCACAATGATGTAGCAGCACAAACCAAAGCCGATGAAGGTGCAAAAGCTGGAGCAGCTACAGGCGGAGTGTTGGGTGGTCTAGGAGGGTTATTAGTTGGTTTGGGAGCCTTAGCCATTCCGGGAGTCGGCCCTGTAATTGCAGGTGGTGCGATAGCAACAGCTTTAGCAACAACTGTTGCAGGTGGTGCGATTGGTGCTGCTGCTGGCGGTTTAACAGGTGGACTAATTGGCTTGGGAATTCCTGAAAACCGGGCGCGCTTATATAGCGATCGCTTCAACAGAGGTGATTATTTAGTAATGGTAGATGGTACTGATGAGCAAATCCATCATGCAGAAGCCATTCTCAAGCGCCGCGGAATTACAGACTTTGACATCTTTGATGCTACTGATATAGACCGTACACATCACGCTGCATCAGTTACAGATACCAGTCAAACCACCTATTCACCAGAATTAGGAGTTGAAGAGCCGAGGGTTATTATTGTTGACCGTCGGGAAGAAACAATCTAAGCAGAACTTGAATTTGACAGGCTTCTCCTTCGCTTTTCAAAAAGCAAGAGAAACCTAAAAATCAAACTGATAAACCTCTCCCCGAAAGGGAGAGAGGTTTATCAGAGAGAGCAAATCTAATTACTTGCTCTCGATCACTCAATTTTTTTCATTTCCATATCTTGTATTAATGTTAAGAGTTAAACAAATGAAAAAGGTAACTTTCTTATTAATTAGTGGTCTTTTAGTATTGAGTGTTGGTTGTGAGACTGTTTCCAAAACCAGCGAAACAGCACCAAATAACACTAATGTCTCTCAAGTAGAAACACCTAAAGCTCAACAAACTCAAGCTGCTAAAGAAGACGCGCAAAGTGAACTCCGCAGAAGACAGCTAAACCAAGATATTCGCGCTCGTGAACAACGAAATAATACATTTAATGAAGGTAGCGCTCAAAACAGAAGTGAAAGCAATCTCGAAAGTGAAGTTCGTTCTAAGTTAGAAGCAAATATCCCCAGAGGTAGTTTAACAGTTAAAGCTTCTGACGGTGGTGTGATCACAGTTTCCGGAACTGTAACGAATCAACAAGAGCTAGCTAAGATTGAACGTTTAGCGAAGGAAATTAAAGGCGTCAAAACTGTGAATGTCAAAGCCGTAGTTGCTCAACCAAAAAGCTAAAGTAGTTCAGAATTCTGACCAGCAAAAAACAATATTTTCGTGCTACTTAATTGAGTGCTTTTGGTCAAGTAGAAAATAATTTTTCTACTTGACTATTTTTGATAAATATACTTTTCACATGAATCTGATATAACAATCAACGGCTTTTACCAACAAAGACGAGCCACCTTCTCAACCTCAAATAGAACCAGAACTCATCCTAGCTCCAGCTATCGATGCAGAAACGTTTCAAGCTCTCAAAGATATGGTAGGTGATGATCAAGAAATTTTGGCAGAGTTCATTGATAACTATTTAGAATATGCGCCTCGCTTCTGTCGATAGCCTGACTCAAATTGCTAATCGTTACTATTTTGATGAATACTTACAGCGCGAATGGAACCGCTTGCAAAAGTATCAATTATCTCTGTCTTTGATTTTGCTAGATGTTAAATTGATCAAGGCTGATTACGAGTATTTATCTTTAGATCAATATCTGTGTCAAATCACTGATATTTTACGTAAGTGCAAGCAGCGTGGGTCAAATTTACTAGCCCGCTTTGATGAGAGACAATTCGCGATGATTTTACCGAATACTCAAGCCGAAGCAGCTTTGCAGATAGCAGATGTGATTTTCTCTGCTGTGAAAGCTACTGACACAACTGATAACGATTCAAAATCCGACGAACTCTTCAGCTTCAGCTTAGGTTTAACAAGTGTTATTCCTAGTTCTGGAATCTCTGCCAATCAGTTGATTTCCACAGCAGAAAAAGCTCTCTCTCAAGCAAAACTATCAGCGAGCGATCGCATTGTCTTTTTAACTCAAGATTAATTTAAGTTCTTACCATAAAAACTTTTGTATAAATATTTTGTGGTATGCCTATTGATTTCTATGCGATCGAAACTTAACTTAAATCTAAAATTGATTTTTCCCCTTACCAACACTGGCGGATAATACAAGTGTTCAAACGGAGATGATATAAGTCTGTGATTGACTTGTGATACTAAGATTTATTGATATGATCCTGTTTTTACGTACGCCTAAAATATTTACTAATTCTCTATAAATAGACTATTTTCAAACTTTCTCACTTAATTAAACTGTAAATGGATAGCAGGGAAATATCTAACTTTTCTATAAGATTAATCTATGACTTAGATAGAACTTTGCTGAACACAAATAAATATGATCTGTCAAATGATAGATAGAAATATTGAATTTAAAATTTTACTCTATCATAAAGCTAAGATGGAATTTAAAAGTTCCTTCTACTCTATCAACACTGACAATAATCATATTATCTGAACTCAAAAGTTTAAAAAACAAAATTTTGGACTCTTGAGGTTTGAATTTCGATGATTTCTGAGAATTAAATCTAAAGACGCGCCTTAGCGAAGCCATGCGCGACAGCGCTATTGACAAGCCTCAATAAATCACCAATCTCACTAAAAATCCTTAACTGAACCGTATTGTTGTATAACTTTATCTTTGATTATATAGGATTCCTATTTGATTGTTGTTGGCGTAGCCTGCGCTCTGCGCTTAAAAATTTCGTAGATTTTGACCTTAAGCATGAGCATCTGCTTTCCCTATTGCCTGTTTCTACGAGTAAGTTCACCAAATCAAATCGGATTGCTTATATTTGCCCAAAACTTTTCAGATATCTCTGCCTAACTTGATCAGCGAAATATGCAGGCCAACTATCTTTTCAAAGTACCTCCGGTGCAAAAAATAATGAAAATTCAGGTTGTGCATAGTTATCGTTGCGCTTTTTTGCTCAATTTAACCCAATACGGTTCAGTAAAGAAGAAATGTAGGTTGGGTTGAGCGCAAGCGAAACCCAACAAAGCCTTGATAATGTTGGGTTACTCTGCGAGAAGCCGCGCAGGGCGCGTCTACGTTCCTCAAACGCCAGGTGCTACAACTC
>NZ_JBHFLM010000091.1:0-8230 GCF_041928655.1 Pelatocladus sp. BLCC-F211
CGCCAGTCGCTACAACGGAGGAGCCACTGCGGTGGACGGGTTCCCCGGCATAAAGCAGGTGGCGTGGAACCTCCGCAACGCGCTGGCTCGGAAACCCCCGCAACGTACTGGCTCCGCAACGCAGTGGCTCTCCTTGTCCCCTTTCCCCAATCCCCGATCCCCAATTCCCAATATGTTTGTCGATTTCTTTATCAGGCGGCCTGTTTTTACCAGTGTCTGCGCTATTCTCATTCTGCTGGTAGGAGCTATTAGCATTCCTACCTTACCTACAGAGCAGTATCCAGAAATTAGCCCAACTCAAATCCAAGTTACTGCTAACTACGTTGGTGCTAGTGCTGAGGTAGTAGAAAACACCGTTACGACAATTTTAGAACGGCAGATTAACGGTGTTGAAGGCATGAAGTACATGACCTCTAGTAGCAGTAACAATGGTACTAGTACGATTACTGTCACATTTGATGCATCACGAAATCCGGATATTGCTGCCGTCGATGTGCAGAATCGTGTATCTTTGGCTGAACCACAGCTACCAGAACCAGTTACGCGAACAGGAGTCAGCGTTAGCAAACAATCAAATAACATCCTGTTAGCAATGGGCTTATACAGTGAGCAGGGAGAGTACGACACTGTATTTTTAAGTAATTACGCTGACCTCTACCTATCAGATGCCTTAAAAAGAATTAAGGGTGTAAGTGAGGCAAGAATTTTTGGTGAACGCCGCTATGCGATGCGTTTGTGGCTTGATCCAAACCGCCTTGCAAGTCGCGATCTCACTGCTCAGGATGTGATTGATGCTTTGAATGAACAAAACCTGCAAGTGGGTGCTGGACAAATCGGTCAGCAACCATCAGCACAGGATCAAATGTATCAAATTGACCTACGCGCCGTTAGTAGGCTCACAGATCCATCTGAATTTGAAGATATAGTGATTAAAACGAGTCAAGATGGATCACTAATTAAGCTCAAAGACGTAGGACGAGCAGAACTAGGAGCAGAAAATTACAACTCTTTCTTGCGATTTAGAGGTAACGAGGGCGTGGGAATTGGTATATTTACCATTCCAGGAAGTAACGTACTGGACATTGCCAAAGCGGTCAAAGCCGAAATGGCGGTACTAGCTCAAAATTTTCCACCAGGGATGAAGTATCAAGTTGCCTTTGATACAACAAGTTTTGTGGAAGCGTCACTTTCAGAAGTGGTCTTGACTCTGGTAATGTCGATCGCTCTCGTCGTCCTGGTAATTTTTATTTTCTTACAGGATTGGCGTACAACCCTGATTCCTGTAATCACCATTCCCTTGGCATTAATTGGTACATTTGCCTTTGTCAAAGCCTTCGATTTTTCCATTAACACCTTGACTTTATTTGGTTTGACCTTGGCAACAGGGATGGTAGTTGATGATGCGATCGTTGTCGTCGAAGATATTTCCCGCTTGATTCAGGAACAAGGAATGACGCCCCGTCAAGCAGCATCTACGGCTATGCATGAACTGTTTGGAGCAGTTATTGCTACCTCCTTAGTGCTGATGGCTGTATTCGTCCCCGTCGCCTTTTTCCCAGGAGCCACCGGACAGATATATAAACAATTTGCTTTAACTATCGCCTTTTCAATTACCATCTCTACTTTTCTCGCCATCACCCTCACACCTTCTCTATCTGCCTTGCTACTGCGTCGCCAACCTAGACAGAGGGGGATCTTAGGCTGGCTGTTTGGTAAGTTTAACTCGTTCCAAGACTCAATGCGGAGAGGGTACGAGTGGTCACTCAACCGCCTAGTCAGGATCAAAGCAATTATTATTGGGTTGTTTATCCTCTCCCTGGGATTAACTGCTTGGGTCTATACCTCTGTCCCCACATCATTTCTTCCTGATGAAGACCAAGGTTACTTCATTACAATTGTGCAAGGGCCAGAAGGAGTTTCCCTCAACTACACCAGCAAAGTGATGCGCCAAGCAGAAGAAGAAATTCTGCAATTGCCCGAAGTTGTTGGTACTTTTGCCGTCGGTGGATTTAGTTTTAGTGGTAGCACCGCCAACAATGGTGTAATATTTACGACCCTTAAACCTTGGCATGAGCGCAGCCGATCAGCCCAAGCAATTATAGGTAGTTTGCAGGGTAAATTATCAGGTATTACAGAAGCCAGAGTTTTGTCAGTTAATCCTCCAACCATTCGAGGTTTGGGTAGTTTTAGCGGTTTCCAATTTCAGCTACAAGATAGAGCAGGGAATAGTGGCTTAGACACGATGCTGCAAGTCATGGGTCAGTTACTTGAGCGTGCAAATCAAGTACCAGATTTGCAAAAACCTGTGTACACCACATTTGCTGCGAATACGCCGCAAATATTAATAGAAGTAGACCGTAGTCGTGCTAAAGCCCTACAAGTAGACATTGATGAGGTATTTAATACTCTCCAGAATTACTTGGGTTCGCGCTACGTCAACGACTTTAATTTTGAACGACGGACTTACCGAGTTTATGTCCAAGCAGATGCACAATATCGTTCTAATCCAGAAGATATTGGCAAATTATACGTCCGCTCTGCTAATGATCAGATGATTCCCTTAAGTGATCTAGTGAAACTCACCCCTACCACCGGAGCGCAAACAATCAATCATTACAACTTGTTCCGTTCAATTGAAATCAATGGTTCTGCGGCTCCTGGTAAAAGCTCCGGTCAAGCAATCCAAGCAATGGAGAATACCGCCCAGCAGGTTTTACCAACAACTTTTGGTTACGAATGGTCGGGGATAGCCCTGGAAGAAAAAACATCCGGTGGTCAAGCACCGATAATTTTTGGTTTGGGACTTGTCTTTGTTTTCTTGGTATTGGCTGCTCAGTACGAAAACTATGTTGACCCGTTGATTATTCTACTATCGGTTCCCCTGGCAATCCTTGGGGCGCTGTCAGCACAATCACTGCGGGGTCTAAATAATGACATCTTTTGCCAAGTTGGTTTGGTGATGCTAATTGGTTTGGCAAGTAAGAACGCTATTTTGATTGTAGAGTTTGCCAACCAACTGCATGAACAAGGTATGCCAATTGCCAAAGCCGCAGTACAAGCTTCACAGGAACGTTTGCGACCGATTCTGATGACAGCACTCTCCACACTCTTAGGGATTTTCCCCTTAGCAATTGCTACAGGTGCAGGTGCTGGTAGCCGTCAATCTCTCGGTACTGCGGTATTTGGTGGGATGTTTGTTGCTACGTTCCTGAGTTTGTTTGTAGTGCCAATTTTATATATTGTGATTGGTAGCCTACGCGATCGCTTCTTAAAACGTCCTCATCCACCTCAACAACCACCACATCAAATGGAAGAAGTAGAAGAAGATGGTCGAGTTACTACCAAAACTTATTGATAGATAATAAGCGATCGCCAAAAGACAGAGTCTAGAGGAGAAAACAAGGGAGAGAGGGAAGACAAAGGAGAAAATTTGCCTCCTTGTCTTCCTTGTCTCCCTTGTCCTCCTTGTCCTCCTTGTCCTCCTTGTCCCCCTCTTCCCCTTCCAGTCTTTATTTTGCCCAAAAGAGTTGAGAAAAATTACCCATGACACTAGTAAATACAATCTCTCGTCTCACTATGCCTATGTTCGCAACCGCGACAGCATCAGATAGCACTTCAGTTATGGCAGCAGTGTTAATTAGTTTAGTGGTGATTTATCTTGCTAGTATAATTGGGAGTGAAATTTGCGATCGCTTAAACATGCCACCAGTTTTAGGGCAACTCTTGGGTGGTCTAGTCGTGGGCATCTCAGCCTTTCATTTGCTGGTATTTACTGAGAATGAAAGTGACTTTCATGACTCAATTTTAATAAAGTTCTTGATAGCCACTACAGGTTTAACAATAGATGGAGCATCAACCATATTTCAAATCGATAGTGAAGTGATTTCTGTGTTAGCAGAAATAGGTGTAATAATTCTATTGTTTGAAATTGGTTTGGAATCAGATTTAAAAGAATTACTCAAAGTCGGGCCACAGTCAGCAATAGTAGCAATAGTGGGAGTTACAGCCCCATTTGCTGGTGGTACTTTTGGGTTAATGTACTTGTTCGGCGTGCCTGCTATACCTGCAATTTTTGCTGGTGCAGCCCTGACAGCAACTAGTATTGGTATCACAGCCAAAGTATTGTCAGAACTGCAATATCTCAATCGCAAAGAAGGTCAAATTATCATTGGTGCGGCTGTTTTAGACGATGTACTTGGCATTATCATCTTGGCAGTGGTGGCGAGTTTAGCCAAAACTGGAGAAGTCGAAATTACAAATGTACTGTATTTAATAGTTAGTGCCGTAGCTTTCTTAGTAGGAGCAGTATTACTAGGTCGTCTTTTCAACCCCTATTTTGTCAAAATAGTGGATGAACTCAAAACTCGTGGTCAATTATTAATTCCTGCCCTGATTTTTGCTTTCGTTTTAGCATACATTGCTACAGCTATAAATTTAGAAGCAATTCTTGGAGCTTTTACTGCTGGCTTAGTGTTAGCAGAAACACAGAAATGTCGAGCGCTAAAAAATCAAGTCGTGCCGATTGCAGATATACTCGTGCCGATTTTCTTTGTTGCTGTGAGTGCCAAAACTAACATTGCTGTCTTAAATCCATTTGTGCCTGAAAATCGTGAAGGCTTGCTCATCGCCAGCTTCTTAATTTTGGTAGCAATCGTGGGTAAAGTAATTAGCGGCTTTACGGTATTTGGTCAAGGAGAAACCAACCGTTTAGCAATTGGTGTTGGTATGATTCCACGTGGCGAAGTCGGACTAGTATTTGCAGGTATCGGCTCCACAAGCGGCGTTTTATCTGGTTCTTTGGATGCTGCTATTATCGTGATGGTGATTTTGACAACCTTTTTAGCACCACCTTTATTATCGTTTGTGTTTCAAAAACCAGTAATATCTTCTGTAAAAGCAGAAGAAGGATAATTGCATTTGCATTCACTTTCTTTTAACCACCATCTAGTCACCCACCCTAGCTCCTCCCCGCTTGTGCTTAGAGGGGTAGGAGTATCAAAGACTGTTGACGAATATCAAACACTCATCGACAAGTATCAAACACTCGACGATGAGTTCCCCGTTCCCTCTTAAGAGAATAAAACACTCGTTGAGGTGTTCAAACCTCCGACTTGTTAAAGAAGTGGGGGAGCTATAACCCCTTAAAATTAAGGCAGAGTTTTAGAGAATTGGTTTAACAGAAAATTGGAGGGGAAGTAAAAAATCATGAAAGTAGGTGCTGCGTATACAAGATTATTGGTAAATGACTGGAAAGCTTGCTTTTTGTTTTACAAAGATTTATTGGAATTTGAAGTTGTTGTAGAAAATGAAACAGACGAATACGCCGAATTTAAAGCTGGAGATATGAGGCTATCTCTGTCTCGACGCCAGGAAATTGCCCAACTCATCCATAATGCTGACAAACCACCCTTCGCCGAATGTCAGGATACTGTAGTCTTAATTTTTACAGTTCATGATTTGGAAGAAGAATATCAGCAATTAAGACACAAAGGTGTAGACTTCACCGTACCACCAATGAATAATCCTTACTATGGCATCAAAACGGCTTATCTACGCGACCCAGATGGAACTCTGATCGGTCTGTATGAGTTTTTATCCTAATATTTTGATGGTAAAAGCCCCCAGAAAAATCTTTGGAGTCAATCCAAAATCCAAAATCCAAAATCCAAAATCTAAAATTTAATGACGAGGAGATCGCATAGCACTATGGCTAAACCTGTTATCCTGACAGTTGATGACGATGTTGATGTCTTACAAGCTGTAGCGCGGGATCTGCGTCAGGAATATGGAGAAGACTACCGCATATTACGTGCTGACTCTGGTGCAACCGCTTTGGAAGCATTAGAACAAATCAAACTTCGCAACCAGCCTGTGGCGTTGTTTTTGGTAGATCAAAAAATGCCGCAAATGTCTGGAGTTGAGTTCTTACAACAAGCAATCACAATCTTTCCAGACGCAAAACGGGCTTTACTCACTGCTTATGCAGACACCGACGCAGCCATAGACGCGATCAACACTACAAAAATTGATTATTATTTGATGAAGCCGTGGAATCCACCAGAAGAAAGGCTGTATCCGGTATTAAATGATTTGCTTGATGATTGGCAAGCAACATTCCACCCACCCTTTGAAGGTATTCGTGTGATTGGTAATCGCTGGTCGCCCTATTCCCATCAAGTTAAAGATTTTTTGGCGCGAAATCAAGTGCCTTATGAGTGGATGGATATTGAATTTTCTCAGGAAGCTGAACAGTTAACTGAGTATGCTAAATGTGATAAAGTACGCTTGCCTCTAGTTGTTTTCCCAGACGGAGAACAATTGAGGCAGCCAACAAATTTGGAAATAGCCCAGAAAATAGGGCTGCGAACCCAAGCACAAAAACCATTTTATGATTTGGCGATCGTTGGTAGTGGTCCTGCTGGGTTAGCAGCTGCGGTCTATGGTGCATCGGAAGGGCTACGTACGGTGATGATTGAACGAGAAGCCCCTGGTGGACAAGCGGGAACAAGTTCACGAATTGAAAACTACTTAGGTTTTCCCGTAGGCTTAAGCGGTGGCGATTTAGCACGACGTGCTGTTACGCAAGCTAAACGCTTTGGTGTCGAAATTCTCACACCCCAAGAAGTTACGAATATTCGCGTAGCTAATCCATATCGTTTTATACAATTATCTGACGGTAGTGAAATTAGTTGCCATACTTTGATTTTGGCGCTGGGTGTAGCGTGGCGGCGATTAGATGTACCAGGAATTGAACGCTTGACTGGTGCGGGTGTTTATTATGGTGCGGCTCAAACTGAAGCCATGAGTTGTAAAAATGAAGACGTTTACATCATCGGTGGCGCAAACTCAGCCGGACAAGCAGCAATGTATTTTTCCAAATACGCTCGTCATGTAACGATGTTGGTACGTGGCGAATCTTTAAGTATTAGTATGTCCCAGTACTTGATAGACCAAATCGCCGAAACACCAAATATCACCGTCAAAACATACACTAGTGTGATTGAGGTCAAAGGTGAGAAATGTCTAGAAGCAATTATTCTTAAAAATAATCGCACTGGAGAAATTGAGAGGCTTCACGCTACCTCATTATTTATCTTTATTGGAGCAGCACCACGAACTGAATGGTTAGATGGCATTGTACAACGGAACGATCGCGGCTTTATTCTAACTGGCTCAGATTTACAACGCGATGGACAACGTATACCTGGCTGGAATTTAGAACGTGACCCCTACTTACTAGAAACCAATATCCCCGGTATCTTTGCAGTTGGTGATGTGCGCCATGGTTCAGTTAAACGCGTTGCTTCCGGAGTAGGCGAAGGTTCAATCTGCGTTCAATTTATCCATCAGTATTTAGCCAAAGTATTGTAAGTGGTTAGACAAAATTAAATTCCTTCGTGGAGGTCAGGGAATAGGGAACAGTTTGAAGAATGTGTAATTAATTTTGTTTACCTGGGGAGTTTTTTAAATTCGTTGAACTCATGTTGGATTAATTGATACTTAATTTATATTTAAAACTTAGTTAATCTTATATTTAAGTTTCATTAATATAAAATTAAGAGACTGATATACAGCATTCCTAAATCATTTGTAAACAACAAGATCCCCGACTTATTCAAAAATACAGCTGGCGAATCAGGGATATCACCCTCATTGAATGATTTTTCGTCATTCCACTAAATGTAGAGACGTAGCAATGCTACGTCTCTTAGTGTCCTTTGTGTCCTATCCTGCGCTTCGACACGTAGACGGACGAAGTCCGGCTTCTTGTAGAGTAGTGGCTTCTGTTCCCCGAAGGGGTTCCCGTAGGGTAAGTAGCCGCTGACGCGTCTATGTGGTTAGTTTTTTCATGATTTTGCGTAAGTCCTATTTTATTCAAAAAATGTTGAGTATTCGTAAAAACTAAAAACTAACATGACTAAATCTAAAGAAATAGCCAAAACTATCAATCTCAGCGACTCACAGTATTACTTAAATCGCGAATTAAGTTGGTTAGAATTCAATCGTCGAGTTTTGCATGAGGCTTTAGATAACCGTACACCGTTACTCGAAAGACTTTAATTTACTGCTATCTTCAGCTCGAATTTAGATCCCACATTCCGCACTTCAATAAGTAGCATGGGTAAACTACATAAACAGAAAATGCGCTCATGAGAATTTGAACAATCAAGTAACCAGAAAATAAATAAATTATCCACATCCAAATTCCAGCTTTTTTACACCATAAAAA
>NZ_JBHFLM010000092.1:0-3910 GCF_041928655.1 Pelatocladus sp. BLCC-F211
AATCGTTTCAAACGCGGTCGGGCAGTCCGTGTGTGCTTGTGGACGTATCCAAACGGGGAGATTTGAATACTTTGTATTCGGGTTTCTAGGGAGGACGGATGAAGCAAGAATCTCCGCACTTATAGGGCGGAGAGTGTCAAACTACCAAATCAAAGTGAGCCAGAACCAGATGTTGTCATCGCACGCGGAAGAGATGAGGATTATCTGGCTCATCATCCTTACTCTGAAGATATTTTTTTGGTCGTGGAAATTTCAGATTCTACATTGATATATTGACCAAACAAAGAAGTTAGAACTATATGCAGAAGTGGGAATTTCTAATTATTGGATTATGGATTTAAATAATTAATGATCTACATTAGCGATCACCTGTGCAATATCTTTTGGTGTAGCACCTGTTGCTAACATTGCTTTTACTAATAGTTCAATCGATACAGAAGCATCACCATTTTCAGCTTTGGCAATACGCGGTTGACTAGACTGGAGTTTTGCTGCTAACTCAGCCTGCGTCATTAATTTTTGCCGACGTTCTTTCAAACTCTGACTCAGTGCCAGTTTTATATCGATTAAGGCAGTTTCTTCTGGAGATAATTCTAAAAATTCTGTAACAGTACCTACTTTCCAACCTTTTGCTTCTAAACGTTCTCTTTTGGCATCATCCATTATGAGTCTCCTATTGGTCATTGTCATATTTGGTAAGCCTTCTTTTACAGTTATCAATCACACTATCTGGCGTTGCTCTGGTTGTTTTGTTAAAAACTTCAAGAATTAAAATGGCATCTTCATCAATTCGGTAAATAACTCGCCAATTTTTGTCTTCATCCCGAATTCGCAACTCATGACAGTGTGCTTCAATACTAGGCATGGGTCGTGAGTGTGGCATCCCAAGGCTTTCACCTTGCTGCAAGCGCCTAAGTAACACTCCTGCTTTTATTCTGGCTGATTGGCTAAAAGGTGGTGTTTTAACCTCGCCATGCAGCCAGACTAAAGGTTTATTTTGTTTTTCTTCTTTTTGTTCAGACATCTTCATTTTATATCATATTTGATATATTATGCAGGTATAAGGTTGGAGCTGAATACACTTAAAGACTTTATTAGCCATCATTGAATTTGCAACACATTTATATAAACCTGGTGTGAAACTTGCGCTAATATATCCCCTATTGCCTTTGTGCAATTATGTGGGGAGTAGTGCAAGAATATGACCGATGATCTCAAAACACAGGACATAGACAATCTTCTTAATATCGCTAACCAATTCACTTTTCAGGGAAAGGTTACAAGCGTAAAAGCATTTGGTAGTGGTAATATAAATGACACTTTTCTGGTGACGCTAGATTCTCCAGATGAAAAGTATTTTGTCCTGCAACGCATTAATACGCAGGTATTTCGTCAGCCAGAGTTGATTATGCAAAACATGTGTACTTTCACAGAGCATGTTCGTAATCGGCTACAACTTCACCCCCTGAATCGTCGTTGGGAAGTGCCGTGTGTATTATTAACAAAGGATAATCAAGATTATTGCAGAGATTCTGATGGATCGTTCTGGCGGGCGATTAGTTTTATTGCAGATTCCCAATCTTTTGACACGATGCAAAATATCGAACAAGCCAAAGAAATTGGTTACGCTTTGGGGGTGTTCCACAATCTGATCAGTGATTTACCGCCACAAAGACTCGCTGACACCCTCGAAGGTTTTCATATTACGCCGCTTTACCTCCAGCACTATAACCAAGTTTTAGCAAAAACTAGCCCTTGTCAATCCCCAGAAGTCAATTATTGCTTACAGTTTGTGAGCGATCGCCAAACTTTTGCCCATATTCTAGAAAATGCCAAAGCTACAGGTAAATTACCCCTGCGTCTGATGCACGGTGACCCCAAAATCAACAATGTCATGTTTGATACGACGACTCAGCAAGCCGTCAGCATTATCGACCTCGACACCGTGAAGCCAGGACTTGTACATTACGACATTGGTGATTGTTTACGCTCCGGTTGTAATCCTGCTGGAGAAGAAACAGAAGAATTACAAGCTGTTTGTTTTGATACAGAATTATGTCAGGGAATTCTCCAAGGTTATCTCTCTGTTGCCAAAGAATTTCTTACAGAAAACGATTATACCTATATCTACGACGCAATCCGTCTGATCGCTTTTGAATTGGGACTGCGGTTTTTTGCTGACTATTTAGCCGGGAATGTCTACTTCAAAGTCAAGTACCCAGAACACAACTTAGCAAGGGCGCTTGTTCAGTTTAAGCTAACCGAAAGCATTGAGTTTCAGGAAGCAAACATTCGCAAAATTATTCAGGATCTCAAATGAATAACCAAAAATTTTCGCTCCAACCTTTTGGTGATGGCAAGTTGCTGCCTAATTTGAAAATAACAGGTAATATTACCCGACATGCTCATCAGCTTCATCTATGCTATATGCTTTCCGGCGATTTAGAAAAAGTTGCGATCGCTCCACCATCAAATACACCAAACCGCCAGCATGAACTTTGGGAAAATACTTGCTTTGAGTTCTTCTTAGGCGTCAAAGATTCAGATAAATACTGGGAATTCAATCTTTCTCCGACTGGAGACTGGAATATTTATCGTTTTGACGGATATCGTCAAGGAATGCAAGAGGAAACAGCTTTTTCAGTCTTACCGTTTAACGTCCAGAATCAATCTGATGGTTTGGTGGTTATTTTGGAAATGGATTTAAGTAAAATCGTCTTGCTAGAAGAAGCCCTTGAAATTGCAATTACAACTGTTATTAAATGCAAAGACGGCGAAGTCAGTTACTGGGCGTTAACTCATCAAGGGAAAGAGGCTAATTTTCACCTGCGAGATAGTTTCATCATTGATTTATGAAATCTGTTTTTAGGAAGTAAAGATATAATTTTGATGTTATTAATTAAAAGTTTCATGTGAATATAGAATATATAGATCCCCGACTTCTCAAAGAAGTCGGGGATCTTGTTTTCAGAGATTATTTATGACTGCTATACAAAGACTTTGTGTGTATTTTTGTTTATTTTTAGCTTATGAAATCTAAATAATATATACCTATTTCTTTAGATGGAGATGTTATTTATCCCAATGGTATAAATGCAAGTTCATCCAAGCGATTGATGAAGAATTGATCACAAATAAAGCTTAATAGAGTTAAGTTACATCCCTGGAATTCACTTTAAAAAATAAATAAATTTTTGGTGGTAAAAATATGGTTGTAGGTATACACAGACGTGCTGTAGGAGTTTTTTCTCATCGTCGTGATGCAGAAGCAGCCCTACATGAATTAAGAGATGATGGTTTTCCCATGGACAGAGTCTCTGTCGTAGCACGCGATGTTGATCGCAATGATCAAATTGCTGGTACTGAAGTCACAGAAAACATTGGTAATAAAGCTGACGAAGGAGCTGCAACCGGGGCTGTTTCTGGTGGTGTTTTAGGTGGATTGACTGGTTTATTAGTTGGTCTTGGTACTTTGGCTATTCCGGGAATTGGCCCAATTATGCTGGCTGGTGCAGCTGCAACTACTTTGGCTACAACTCTAGCAGGGGCTGGAATTGGTGCAGTAGCTGGTGGTTTGCTCGGTGCTTTGATTGGTTTAGGAATTCCCGAAGAACGTGCCAGAGTATATAATGAACGAGTAGATAGAGGACATTACTTAGTTATCATAGATGGCACCGATGAGGAAATTGCCAGAGCAGAAGCAATTCTCAGACGTCGGGGAATAGAAGAGTTTGAAGTCTATGATATACCTGTTGGTACAGGAAATTATACCGCTACTCCTGGACGGGATTTGGGTGTAACTCACAAACACGCGATTGGTTATTTCTCTCGTCTGGAAGATGCGGAAGCTGCAATTCATGATTTGCGGACTGCGGGTTTCCCCTTGGGTCAAATTTCCCTAATTAATAGA
>NZ_JBHFLM010000093.1:0-53866 GCF_041928655.1 Pelatocladus sp. BLCC-F211
GGTACAGCGAAGCACGGGATTAATCGTGCTGCCAACTCGGAGATTGTCAAACTTGATGGCATCGAGCCACCAAGTTTGACCTGCTATCCCTCCCCGACCTCAGCGAAGCAGGTCGGGGTATCCCGCAGAAAAAGATGAATACTTGATAAAAAACCATAGAATATAGCATTTTATCAGGCAAACTTAACGTAATTATAAAAAAATGTGAGCAATAATTGTGCTGGTAAGTAATTAAATTCTAGAATTGGAACTATTTTTAAAGTTCAGCTATCTAGGAATCAGATTCATTACCTGTAGAAAAACCCAAATCGAAATAGTTATCTATCACCAGTAATGGTTTGCAAGCTTTCAAAAACAATCATCCAAATTAATTGTAAATTTAATGTTTAATGAACGCTTATATAGTCTTTACCAGTTTTTGATCCCCATTTCGATAAAATGACGTGGCAGAAGCTTATAATTAGAAACCGCTTTTGACAGCGACGCCCATGAATCAACTTAACAATGGTTTTACTCTATTTTTGAGTCTGCTAGTCGAGGCGATGCCTTTTTTGCTGTTGGGAGTATTTTTATCCAGTTTGCTGCTATTTTTTATAGATGAGCGCAAATTGGTAGAAAAAATGCCCAAAAATCCCCTACTAGGTGCTTTAGTCGGTAGTATGGTCGGGTTTTTGTTTCCAGTCTGCGAGTGTGGTAACGTGCCAGTAGCACGGCGTTTATTGATGCAGGGAGTACCTACATCAGTAGCAATTGGCTTTTTGCTCGCCGCACCAACAATTAATCCGATTGTAATTTGGGCAACTTGGACAGCATTTCGCGATCAGCCAGAAATAGTAGTATTACGAGTAGTATTTTCCCTATTAATCGCCACTATTATTGGCTTTGTGTTTAGCTTTCAAGAAGACTTGACTCCCATAGTTCAACCTGCGATCGCTCGTTACTTGAAATTTAACCCACCCCCAACTCCAGACACAAAACACCGCCTTCAAGTTTCCCAAGGACAGCAGCAAGCAAATGTACCCACTTTATTACAGTCTGGAACGTTTTTGTTAGGAGCAGGGCAAACTACGCGCTTAGAAGCTGCTGCGTCAGCTACAACCCCAAATTCGATTCAGAGTAAACCCTTAAAAGCAAAACTGCGATTAGTATTAGAAAATACCGTACAGGAACTGCGAGAACTGGGAGCAGTATTAGTGATCGGTAGTGCGATCGCCGCTGCTATTCAAGTTCTTGCTCCTCGCGAATTAATTCTCAGCTTGGGTTCAGGCCCAATTAGTTCAATTACTACCATGTTGTTACTCGCAACAGTAGTGTCAATTTGCTCTACTGTTGATTCTTTTTTTGCTCTGTCTTTTGCTTCTATTTTTACCAGTGGTTCCTTATTAGCATTTTTAGTATTTGGGCCAATGGTTGACCTTAAAGGTATAGGTTTGATGTTAACAATATTAAGACCCAGAGCGATCTTTTACCTATTTGGTTTAGCTGCATTATTAACTTTTTTGTTCACACTGATTCTTAATTTGCATTTTCTTTAAAAATTTAGTTCCTAGTCTAAAGCCAATAGTCCAAAGCAATGACTATTGCCTACTAATTCTTGAATTTTGGCTCTTGACTAATCAGCAATGACTAAAAATCCAAACCGTATAAATAGAATTCAAAAGAAATTACTCCCCTGGCTTGATGTCTTCGCAATTACAGCTTGGGGAATTTTGCTGTTGAAATACTGGTTGACTGACAAGCTTAATTTGTTAATTCATCCGAATTATTTTGGATTAGTAGTGGCGGCTGCATTTTGCTTGTTAATTGTCGCTTTTTTCAAAGCCAAAGAACTTTTGCAGCGGCGTCGTCATGAAATGACTGGTAACATGCAACACATCAGTTTATTTCCACCTGGATGGGGTAGTGCTTTGCTGTTAGTAGCAGCCATCTTGGGATTGACCTTTACACCACAAGTATTTGCTAGTGACAAAGCACTACAACGAGATTTCAGTGAATTATTGGGTTCTACGCGCGTCAAACCACAAGCATTCCGCGCCTCTGTTGCTCCTGAAGAGCGATCGCTCGTAGACTGGGTACGGATGCTTAACGTCTATCCAGAACCAGATAGATATCAAGGTAATAAAGTCAAGGTACAGGGATTTGTCATCCATCCGCCAGACCTCGCAAAAGAATATATCTTTTTAGCGCGTTTTGTTCTGACTTGCTGCGCCGCCGATGCTTATCCTGTAGGATTACCAGTCAAATTAAAAGAAACTCGCGATCAATACCCAGTAGATACCTGGTTAGAAGTAGAGGGACAAATGACCACCGAAACAATAGCAGACAAACGTCAACTCACCATTGCAGCTAGTTCCTTGAAAAAAATTCCTCAACCAAAAAATCCCTATAGTTATTAGTCAATAGTCCATAGTCCATAGTCAATAGTCAAGCTTCTTTTACAAATGACCATTGACAATTGACAAATGACGATTAACAAATGACAAATGACAATTGACAAATGACTAGTAAAAAAAATTTTTTCCAACCCTTAGATCGCATTGCGATCGCATTAATGTTACTGCTCATTTTGATCATTGGGCTAATCATATCCCAGGGTGATGTAGTCAGAGTTCGTGTCCGAGAATTTACTTGGAAACACGTACAAAGTGAGGAAAAAGATATATCTAGGACTAATTTCACCACTCAAAATCAAAATATTGGGGCAGAATACAAAGCCTTCATCCTCAGCTTTAGCCGTCCTATGGATACAAAAAGCGTAGAGGAAAATTTAAAAATAGAGCCTCCCTTAGCAGGTACATTCAGTTGGGCGGGGCGACGCATGGGCTACAGTTTCATCACACCAGCACCCTATGGAACAACTTACAAAGTGAAGTTGGAGAAAGCAAAAGATAAATTCGCTAGCCAAGAAAAAACTAATAAACTCATACAACCATTTGAAACAACATTTAGCACACGCGATCGCGTAATTCTTTATATCGGCGCTAGCAATGAAGACCAAGGAAGGTTAGTTCTTTATAACTTAACCGAAGAACAAAAAAAGATACTTACCCCCAAAGACCTCATAGTTACCGACTTTAAGCCATTTCCAGATGGGCAGAAAATATTATTTGCCGCTCGCCCCGCAAATAGTCAAGACTTATTATCAGCACAATTGTATACAGTCACAACCGGTTTTAATGCACCTTATGAAAAAACAGCAGAAGCAGCAGCTAAAGTAGACTTGCTTTTAGACAACAAAGAATATCAAAACTTGAAATTTGATGTATCGCCTGATGGAGAAACCATTGTTGTCCAAAGAGGGAAAAAAGATAATCCTGGCGACTTTGGGCTGTGGTTTATACCAGTTATCAGTGATAGTTCTGGTCAACAAACACCTCCTCAACGCTTGCAAAGTCAACCGGGGGGAGATTTTATGATTACACCGGATAGTAAAGCTGTAGCGCTTGCCCAAGGTCAAGGAACGGCTATTTTGCCTCTACAAAAAGATGGTACTAAACCCCTAGATTTTTTCCCCCAATTTGGATTGGTACAGGCATTTTCCGGGGATGGTTCACAAGCAGCAATGGTTAAGTTTAATACAGACTATACACGAGACTTGTTTTTAGTCACCAACCAGGGCGTTCAGAAAAAACTCCTATCCACCACAGGTTCAATAGTGAATTGTCAATTTGATACTGCGTCCCCCACGCTTTACTGCTTGCTAACACAGCTATTACCAGGGGAATATTATCAAGAACAACCATATCTAGTTGCCATTGATATCAAAACAGGACAACAGAAACCATTATTGGTTCTACCTCCCGATCAACGAAACGTACAAATGAGTTTATCTCCTGATGGTTTGGGTTTATTATTTGACCAGATCCAGACAAACCCGAATCCACCAGCGAATGCACCTTTGTTGACAACTGATGATGGAGAGGCTATAGCCACTAGCAACCTGTGGTTAATGCCATTATTACCAATAGCCGATGCCCAGGAAAATGCAGACCTTAAGCCAGAACAACTGCCGTTAACAGGATTTCATCCTCGTTGGTTGCCTTGATTGAGGTGAGGGTGTGGGGCAGAATTTCTTAGTTGTTAATTTTTTAACAACTTCGCACTGTATGGTAGCAAAAAGTTATAACAAAATAATCACAAATGACTCTCCTTGGGGAGGTGACAAACTTGCCGAATGGAGTAGATTTTGATAAGACAGCATTGATACGTAATGCTACCGCAGTCACCAATCGATAAGTTTAAGCTGGTGGGTGAAAAGTGATGAATGAAGCAGACACCCCAAATAACGGGGCTTTTAATGAACCCCAAAATCCTGCTAGTGCGCCACAACCGCAACAAGCAAGTTGTCCTTTTTATTCTGTTTTGCCTCTCGAAAACAAAATAATTTCGCAATTGCCATTGTTAGCACCAGCGCCAGATCAGCAGTGTCAGGAAGATGCATCTTGTCAAGACTCAATGACAGAAACGAACCAACAAATAGAGGAAACGAGTAATTCTGAATACATATTAGAGTTAAATCAGCAGCAACTAGAGGAATTAAAACCTGAGCTAGATTGGGTTGCGGAGCCTGAAAAAGAAAAACAAGCACTGATTGACTCTGAATTTAAGCAACTGTTGGCATTAAATGAAGAATTGCGTTCTGCCAACAATGATTTATATGAACAAATAAAAAGCTTAAAAACAGCTTTATCTGAGTCGGAAGGGGCTGTGCAATGGCAGCAAAAGCGTTCTACTGTTGCAGAGTCTATGCTTAACCAACAGACTCAAGAGCTAAATGCTGCTCAAGAACAGATAAAATCCCTATATCAACAGTTGGAAACTGCACTACAAACAGTGCAAACTCAAGAAACTGTTATAGAGAACTATAAAGCACAGCTAGAAATTAACCAACAACGTCTTGCCCTACTGGAGCGAGAATGTACCTTACTTCAAACTAAATATAACGAACAATCCCACCAGCTACTGCAATCAGAAAATTCCTGTCGAGAATTACGTACTCGCTTAATGCGGCAACAACGCCAAACATTACAATTTAAAGCAGCTCTCGAAAAATGTCTAGAAACACCACCACCTAGCTCTGATTCTACAGATGCTTATACTAATACCAATAATGTAGGTAATGAACACGCTAGAAATTATCAGCGAACTCATTCTTTACTTCCCAACCAGCAACCAATTCAACCCTGGTCAGCAGAAGCTGATTCTTCCACAGAAGATACAGATCGTTTCAGGGTAGAATCTTCTTGCTCAAACCCATACCCATGGGATAACTCGACCTCTAATCAATCATCGACTACTGATACTCCATCTCAAGAAAGCACACTGACTCCAGAGCAAACAACTATCGAGCCAGAAATTGATGATGACACTGGATCACAAACAATTTCATCTTCAGACTCGTTAAGTTTAGATGAGCAAGTCGATAACTTAATTCAATTGTTTTTTGCTGCCCAAACCACATTTGTATCACCACCACTATTGGTTGAAAAAGATCCAGAAGATATAGAAGAAGCAAAAAATGATGATCAAAGTGTGACGCCCATTTGGGAAATAGTAGCCACTCCGGTGGAGGATACGGAGGATACAGAGGATACAAAAGAATCAATAATTGTCATCTCACCCAGTGCTGACACAGATTCTGAGGAAAATGAGGATTTATGGTTAGATATGTCACCATTACCCCCTTCTTTACCAGGGTCTGATGAGTCTGACAAATCGCCCTCACCCGTGGTTTATCCTGAACGACCACCTAAAGGGCGAAAGTCTTTAGCATCCGTAGAATTACCGAATTTTCGCCCTAAGAAGTAGTCAATGGTCAATGGTAAAAACTTTGGACTCTGGACTGTTGACTATGGACTATTGACTCTTGAGTCTGAACTTTTGGTTTTCCTTTACCTGTAGTTAACGCATAGCTGATAGCTGATAGCTGTAACCACAATGCTGGAGAGCGATTTTCTAACCATTGACCATTGCGGTGTAGAAAAATTGGTAGCCATCGACTCAGTAAAGCACTAATGAGACTATGACGAAGAAAGTCAAAATAGTTCCCTAACCAACGCCATAAATCTCTAGCACCAGCTAGTTCCCAAATCCACAGTAGCAATGCTGGGTTTTTCCTGGCTGCTTTGAGTGCTAACCGATTAAAAGTAAGCACATTGAATCTATCTTTGATAAAGTCATCTGCGACTTCGAGGGGTTCATCTGCCAAAAGACCAAAAAAGTTATTCAGCATAGTGTTGATGCGCTCTGGTGGTAAAAATTTACCAGTAGGAACCATCATCCCTTTGGAAAACATCCAAGTCACAGCAATATTATTTTGAAAGGCACGAATTCGGTTCAAGTGTCGAGAAGAAAGTAAATCGTGTTTGAGAGCGATATCTAAAAGAGTGGTGAGGCGTTCTAGGTTCCGAACCAAGGAACCAAATCCTGTGAAAACCAAGGGTGACTGGAGAGATGCAGCATCACCAATAGCGATTAATCGATCAAAGGCTATGGTGCGATCGCTACTCCCCACACTAAAATGCCCTGGTATATAACCAAAGGTCGGCTTTTTCCAGACTAGCTTGTCCATGTCACAGCGCCGATACTCTGGCAAAATTGTGAAAAAGTCCTCATACATTTCCAGTAAGGAACCGGGATTTTGGGCATTAACTTCGTGGTAATGAAATAAATAAATTGCTAGTTCTTCGTCTGTACCGGGAAATAATTCCCAAATTAACTGTCTTCCCCGCGAAATATCACCGTGACTATTAAGCACATCCCCATACTGACAATCCCATACTCCCGGCTCAAATCCCCGCTCAATCACCGCTCCTACCGTCGGACAAACACTGTCAAACGCACGATAGCCATTTAACTGCCAAGCGATGGGTGATGCTGTTCCCATCGCATCTACAAGCACTCGTCCGCTTGCTTGCTTGTCTATTTGATGACTTAAGTCTTTAAATGTAATAACAACTTCTGATGTATAAATATCAGCTTTGATAAACTCTGTTTCATCCCAGATTTCACCACCAGCTGCTAGCAGTTTTTGTCCGCATAGTTGGAGCAATTTCTCAGAATCTAACCCTAAATTTAGGACTGTGGGAGTGTGCAAAATTGGTGCTTTCAATGGTTTGGGAACATAAGCATCAAAAAATTTATTAAATCCGTCTTGATACTCACGGGCAATAATGAATTCTACTTCGTTGGATGTCAGCAAACCTAAATTTATCAAGCTTTGAATTTCATCACGAGAAATATTCCATTCCCGGTTCATACGTCCAAAACGTAACCGTTCCACCAACAGCACTTTGTAACCTAATTTTGCCATCACAGCCGCATGAATAACGCCAAGCGCACCGCCGATATAGATCAGGTCATATTGGGGATTGGTGTTTATTGTCCCCCTTCTCCCCTTGTCTCCCTTGTCCTCTTTGTCCCCGTGTCCCCACTTCTGGTGAGCAAACAACACCTGACGCGGCTTCTGGGGGTTGCGTACGCCTTGACGCCAGCGTTGCTCCCACCAGTACACTCGTTTCAGGTCATATTCGCCATGAGGAATTTTTTGAAAATATTTGACAGTAAGGGGATAATGGGGTGCTAGTGCTTCAAAAATCGATTGGTGGGATAAATCTATTGTTGGTGGTTCTGGGTATTGATGAGGAAAGCGGCTTCTGATTTCAGTTGTCAGGGTTTTGAGAATTTGTTTTTCTTGAGGAAAGGCTTGATCTGACCACCGGAACACCTTCAGGTAAGTAGTTCGTTGTAGTGACCAAACAAAAACAGAAAGTTCGCTGAAGTTTTCCGGAATACTTCTGCTTTTATCTGTATTTCCTATCATTCTCAGGCGGAAACCATCCGGTGTCGGCATTTTTTCCCCAATTCCTGCTTCAAAGTCAGTTTGTAACCATTTGCATACTGCTGATGTGTCCGGTGTGGGTATTTCTATGTAAAGTATCTCTTTCATTCTTTTTCAAATCTCCAGCTAATAATATGTACTAAGGCAGTTTCCAAACAAGGGTGATTTACGGTATGATCCGCCCTATCTTGTTGAATAAAAATTCAATAAAGAAATTTTAAAAGTTTGTCAAAGTTTTTGTTCATTCTCTGTTTCATTAAACCTTACGCCATGAATTATCCCATTCCAGACAACCCTCAAGAAATCATTGCCTTAAGGCAAAAACCAGTTGATGAAGCCCTAGTGGCTGCTGCGATCGCAGGTGTAATAAAAATTGTCCGCGATCAAGGCCAATCGCTGGAGGAACTAACAGCGCAATTGCTAGCTGAAGATACTCTACTAGATAAACAGCAGCGCCAGTGGCTTAGTCAAGTAGTCACCCAAGCCTGGGAAAGTTTTTCTTAGATTTGTTAGTGGTCATAGTTAGTAGTTAGTGGTCTACTAACAAACAAAAAATTCATTGCCAATTATTTTGTGTGGTGTGTGAGTGTACTATGTGTGGTCTGAGATTGGCAATTTGCGGGTGAAAAAGAATAACCACTTCCAAAGCAACAGACTTGCGACAAACAAGTCAGCAATTCTCAAGATAATATCTTGATTTAAGTCTTGACGCGGATAAATTTAGGATTACGCTTCAAATTCCTCAAAAGTTCAATTATCCGCGATGACAACCAAATAACTAGAAAATAGGTATAGGGGTATAGGGGTATAGGGGTATAGGGGTGTAGGAGGAAGAAAAACAATTAAATATTTACCCTTACACTCTTACACCCTTACACCCTTACACTCTTACACCCTTACACTCTTACTGCTGCTTGTGAATGTAGCAACAAGCCATATTCTAATCCTTCTACCACTGCTTGATAGGAAGCCTCCAAAATATTTGTGGAAACTCCTACTGTTGTCCACCGTTGATGACCACTTCCCGACTCTACCATGACACGGGTTTTGGCTGCTGTGCCTGTATGTCCGTTGAGAATCCGCACTTTGTAGTCTGTCAGTTCAAAAGCTGCAATCTGGGGATAAAAATTCACTAAAGCCTTGCGTAAAGCTGCATCCAAAGCAGCAACAGGGCCATTTCCTTCTGCTGCTTCCAAAATATTTTTACCATTTACGGCAACTTTAACTGTAGCTAGGGCGCTAGTATTTTCTTCTCCCTGTCCTAACTCACAGTGGACTTGGAAACCCCTGATTTCAAAAAATAACCGCCGACTTCCTAAAGCTTGGCGCATCAATAATTCAAAACTCGCCTCTGCTGCTTCAAATTGGTATCCTTCACTCTCCAAAGCTTTCAACCGTTCAAGAATTTTTCGAGTTGTCTGGTCATTTTTATCTAATTCAATCCCAAATGAGCGGGCTTTTGATAAAACATTACTAATTCCTGATTGTTCGGAAATGACGATCCGGCGACAATTACCAATTTGTTGTGGTTGAATATGTTCGTAGGTGAGGGGATTACGTTCTACCGCTGATACATGGATACCACCTTTGTGAGCAAATGCTGACCTACCAACAAATGGTGCATGTTCATCTGGAGCAAGATTAACAACTTCACTGACAAAACGACTGGTTTCTGTCAACTGGGAGATTTGGTTATCTTCTATACATTGAAACCCTAGCTTGAGTTGTAAGTTAGGAATTAGCGAACAGAGATTGGCATTACCACAACGTTCGCCATAACCATTGATTGTACCCTGAACCATCCTGACGCCTGTCATGACTGCGGCTAGAGCGTTGGCGACTGCTGTATCCGAATCATTATGAGTATGGATACCTAATTTTGTTCCGCTAGGAATATATTTAACTATATCAGTAATAATTTGCGTAATTTCATGGGGTAAAGTGCCACCATTAGTATCACAAAAGACTAACCACTCAGCACCAGATGCGATCGCAGTTTCTAATGTTTGTAAAGCATAATCCCGATTGTGCTTATAGCCATCAAACCAGTGTTCGGCATCGTAGATCACACGACGCCCTTGAGCGCGCAAATACTGTATCGTATCGCGAATCATCGCTAAATTTTCAGCCAAAGTAGTCTTGAGTCCTTCAGTGACATGTAAATCCCAAGACTTACCAAAAATTGTTACCCAACGAGTGCCAGCAGCGAGAATAGCTTGCAGTATTGGCTCAGAAGCCACTGTTGTGTTTGGGCGTCGAGTCGAACAAAAAGCCACGATTTCAGCCTGTTTGAGCGGTTCTTCCTGCAATTGCCAGAAAAACTGCACATCTTTCGGATTGGCGCCAGGCCAACCACCTTCAATGAACGGAATACCCAGTTGATCAAGTCTTCTGGCAATACGTAACTTATCTTCTATAGATACAGATAGCCCTTCGCGTTGAGTACCGTCTCGAAGTGTTGTGTCATAGATCCAAAGTTGAGGTAAAGAGTTAGCGCTCATAAGATGAAGAGTTGTTCAGACTACAGAATAAAATTAAAGATATGTCAGGATATATAATTGTCAAGAAAGCTAGGAGTTTATAGGCTAGCTGCTCCTTGCAGTTCATCACAACTATATTTCAAGGTCAATTGTGACAACACTACGCTGATGAAAATCTGCTCACAGATGGTGACGTTGATACCATCATTCAAATCTAGAAAACATCGACATCAAGAAGTCTGTATTCCCCACAGCACAACCACTTCAGTGTTTTTCAAGATCATCATAATATGACAATATCAAATGATTTCTAAACTTATCCTTAAGGATATGGTTGTGATTGTTTCATAACTAAAATAAGATTGGGAAATAGTTTTTTCTGTATCAGAAATAAATTGTTACAATACAACCTAAAACTTGTGTAGTGATCTGCAATGCCCAGGGTGCTAGCTCAAAGTAAAACTAGTGAGTGTATGCGCGGAACCAATCTGCGGAAGATTTTGCTGCAAAATGGTATTGACCTCTACAATAGCGATGCTAAGGTTATTAACTGTCGGTTAATCGATAGTTGTTCTTTGCAAATGCAAGTAGAAGGTAATTTTGCACCAAGCTAATTGGCGTAAACAAGGGTGGTACTCACTACCTCCTCATTATCAGCCAATTGATTTGGGTTTAGCTTGTCAAACTCAGCTTTTAGGAAATGTCAAAGTTACTAAATTTGATGGATTCTGGGCAGAAGGTTCTCAAGTAGTCTGGACACCAAAAGGTTAAAAAGGAGAAAAAATATGGGTAGATGGACACCACTCATTTTGATGGCTGGAGGTTTGGCAATTTTACTAGGTACGTTGCTGGGGATTAGCTTTCCGATGGGCGGACAAAATACTGCTCAAGCCCCAGGAGGTAAAACATCAAAAGTTCTCCCCGCCAACATCAATGTCAACAGCACTGCAACCGGTACAACTCCCACCAGAACCAACAAAACTAATGTTGCTCAGAACAACGCTGCTGATGACACATTGACCGATACCATGACTGACACAACAACAACTGCTCAAGATAATTCAAATACAACCACCACAGACGATACTCAATCAAATGATACTAACAATAACGAACCAATTCGTGCTTTGTGGTAGTGGTTGCTGATCATCAATTAACAGTTATGAGTTACTAGTTATGAGTTACCAATTATGAGTTAAAAGTTATATAGTCAATTGTCAATTGTTGATAGCCATTACTCTTGACTATGGACTCTTGACTATGGACTCTTAACTATGGACTCTTGACTATGGACTCTTGACTAATGAGTAACGATGTTTTGATTATTGGTGGCGGTGTCATCGGTTTAGCGATCGCCGTTGAGTTGAAACTGCGTGGCGCGAAAGTCATCGTGACTAGTCGTGACTTCCACGCAGCTGCTACACATGCTGCTGCTGGGATGTTAGCACCGGATGCAGAAAACATCTCCAATCAAGCAATGCAAGAATTATGTTGGCGATCGCGTTCTATTTATCCTGAGTGGACGTACAAATTAGAACAACTCACTGGTGTAAACAGTGGTTACTGGCCTTGTGGTATTTTAGCGCCAGTCTATGGAGAGGACGTGGGACATGGGGGACATGGGGGACATGGAAGCAGTGAGTTCTCGTCATCTTTTCCAGTGTCGGTGTCTTCTCAAACAGCTTACTGGTTAGACAAAGAAACTATTAACCAATATCAGCCGGGTTTAGGAGAAGAAATCACTGGTGGTTGGTGGTATCCTGAAGATGCCCAAGTAGACAATCGAGCCTTGGCAAAAGCATTGCTTGGTGCAGCGCAATCCTTGGGTGTGGAACTAAAAGAAGGAACAGCAGTAGAAGGTATCTTGCAGCAGCAAGGGCAAGTTGCAGGAGTCCAAACCAATGCTGGAATTTTGCGTGCCGAACACTATGTTTTAGCTACAGGTGCTTGGACGAATCAATTATTTCCTTTACCCGTACGTCCAACCAAAGGACAAATGTTGAGTGTGCGTGTACCAGAAGCGATCGCGGAATTACCCCTAACACGAGTTTTATTTGGTCACGATGTTTACATAGTGCCAAGGCGCGATCGACGAATTATTATTGGTGCTACGGTCGAGGATGTTGGCTTTACTCCCCACAACACACCAGCAGGAATTCAAACTTTACTACAAAAAGCCATCCGTTTATATCCTCAAATCCAGAATTATCCCATAGAAGAATTATGGTGGGGATTCCGTCCTGCTACCCCCGATGAGTTACCAATCCTGGGAAATAGCCCCTGTCAAAACCTCACTTTTGCTACGGGACACTATCGGAATGGGATTCTGCTTGCACCCATAACAGCAGCATTAATTGCTGATTTGATTTGGGAACAAAAATCTGACCCTCTTCTGTCCCATTTTCATTACTCGCGCTTCCAGAACCAATCATCTACCTCCCCTGTGATGCTTACTCATTCGCCTTCACCACTATCCTACGGGCAGATTTCCCAACCCACCCCTACCATTGCTGACACACCCCTCGTCATCGCTGGCAAAACTTTCACCTCCCGCTTAATGACGGGAACTGGTAAATATCGCACCATCGAAGAAATGCAGCAAAGTGTAGTAGAAAGTGGTTGTCAAATTGTGACTGTCGCAGTTAGACGAGTACAAACTCATGCACCTGGACACGAAGGTTTAGCCGAAGCGCTCGACTGGACAAAAATTTGGATGCTACCGAATACTGCTGGCTGCAAAACCGCCGAAGAAGCTATTCGTGTTGCCCGTTTGGGACGAGAAATGGCAAAACTTTTGGGACAGGAAGATAATAATTTTGTCAAGTTAGAAGTAATTCCCGACTCTAAATATTTATTACCAGACCCCATTGGTACCCTACAAGCGGCAGAACAATTAGTAAAAGAAGGCTTTGCGGTTTTACCTTATATTAATGCTGACCCAATGCTAGCCAAGCATTTAGAAGAAGTCGGCTGTGCAACAGTAATGCCTCTCGCCTCACCGATTGGTTCCGGTCAGGGATTGAAAACAACTGCTAACATTCAAATCATTATTGAAAATGCCAATGTTCCTGTAGTGGTGGATGCTGGTATTGGTGCGCCATCTCAAGCAGCACAAGCGATGGAAATGGGTGCGGATGCTTTGTTGATTAACAGTGCGATCGCCTTAGCAAAAAACCCACCCCTGATGGCACGCGCCATGAATCTGGCAACAACTGCCGGGCGCATAGCCTATCTAGCTGGCAGGATGCCCATCAAAGACTACGCCAGCGCCTCTTCACCAATTACTGGAACAATTACAAATTAGGGATAGGGGATAGGGGATCGGGGATGAATCAGTTATCAAATTAAACTGTTAACAGTTTAATTTGATAACTGATAACTGATAACTGATAAGTCTCCCTTGTCTCCCTTCTCCCCAATCCTCGATCCCCGATCCCCAATCCCCGATCCCCAATTCCTTTTGTAACAAATTATCTCTAATGACAAGAGCAGTATATTGCATTTATGTAACATAAAATGAATAAGTAGCGTAAGGAATTTATTCATGCCCTACACGACTGAAGAAGGCGGTCGCCTCAACAATTTTGCCCGTGAACCCAAAGTTTACCAAGCAGAGCCTCCTACAGCCCAGCAAAAGCGCAATTATCTAATTATGGGAGTTGTGGGAATAGTTCTGGTCAGTGGTTTGATTTTTGTTGCCTTCTCTGTTTCTAATCTTAGTTAATAAAAATTGCTTTCACAAATCAATTTTATTTTACAATTATTCAGGTTTCTAAATTTTTGGAAACCTGGTTTTTTTGTCTAATCTCTAAGATAGAGATAGAGGGTGATAAATTCAGAAATTTGCCCTTCAGTAGTAGGTTATTGCTATTTTATGCAAGAAAATAAGTGCAAAAACTAAGTATAATAATATACAATACCTCTATTCTTATTTCAAACCTTGATTTATCCTGAGCAGAGCAATCACTACTTGAAAATCATAGTCATAGTTAGATATACAGACTGCTTACATAATGCCCTTAAAAGGGATGTACACTGCGTTTCGGCTCCCTAGCCACCATGAGCGTGAATGATACTGCACATTCGGATAAATTTGCGTGGAATCGCCAAGTATACCACCGTCTAAAAGTTGCCCTCAGTCTTGGTTTGCGGCGACAAATTTTGGTAGCGGTATGTGATGACTTAACCCTGAGAAATCAGGTAGCAGCACGTTTGCATTCAACTTTGGCCTATCCAGTGGGGCAAGTGCTGTATCAACCATCAAATACACATGAAGCTAGTACGCCAGCTTATCCAAGACTAGTGACTCTGAGGTTGAATTTAAGTGACCCTAACCCGATCGCACAAATAAATCAATGGCTGGTGAATTATCCACCGCCAATTGTTGGTGTGTCTAAAGATAATCCTGGACGGTCATTGCCAGTACCAGCTTTTCAAATTGTAGGTGTTGAGCAGTTGACCAAGCAACCAGTGGCAATGCAACGTTTATTTTTGCACTATTTACGTTTAACTGAACAACATTTATCAAGCCCAGAATCCAGCAGTTTTCTGGAATCCAGTCTATTACTGTGGGTATCGCGTCCTTGGTTGTACGCCATACAACAATCAGCACCACAGTTTTGGCGTTGTCGTACTGGTGTGTTTGTGTTTGCTGGAGAACCGACACCGACAACTCGTACCAAAAATTCACCAGAACGCTTTTCTAGTTCTAGAAGCTTAGATGTAGGAAATATTGAACAGGTAGACTGGGAAGAACCTGTCTCTGGTGACGATTTCCCTGTGGAAGAGATTGATTTTGCGATCCAAACACCTGTAAATCGTGGACACAAACCGCAAGAACCTTCACCAATCAAATCAGAATTATTTGTTCCAGAAACATTTCAGGAGGAAGCTAGAAATAAAGTTAATATCAGCAAGACTCCACCGCCACCGCGTTTATCGCACATTAGTAGAGAGTTAACAGAGTTAGTACTAGCAACTCTTAACAGTGCGATCGCTCACGATCAAGATGAGAGTGTCCAAGTAGAGGAACTTCTAGAAGAAATAGACTCTTTACATTCCACAAAAGCTTCACCAGAAACACTGGCAGTAGCTTATCATCGTCTGGGCAACTTGTATCGCCTCCGCATTGAACAGGGACAAACTAATTTAGAGAACTTGATGGTGGCTATTTTGGCGTATCAAGAGGCTATCACCCACGATGAAACTTCGCCACAAGTGCCAGATATTTTGAACGACTTGGGTACACTCTATTGGATGCTATATCGCACACCGCCCAATTCTGAAGAAGGACAATCTTATATAGAACAGGGAATAGAATTTTATCAATTAGCTTTAAAGCTAATTTCACCTGAAACCCATCCAGAAACCTATGCACGTGTGCAAAATAATCTGGGGACTGCTTATGGTGACTTAGCACGTTTTGTTCACGCTGGGGAAAACTGGCAAAAAGCGGTGACTGCTTATCGAGAAGCACTCAACTTCCGTACCGCCGAGATGGAACCATTGAAGTATGCTGCAACTCAGAATAATTTGGGTACTGCTTACTGGCATTTGGCACAATACAATCAACCAATGGAGCATTTAAAGAATGCGATCGTTGCTTACAGTCTTGCCTTAGCCTACTACAATCCAGAACAGGAACCACTCAAATATGGCATGATTCAAAACAACATTGGTACTGCTCATTGGAATTTAGCACAGTACGAAAATCCAGGGGAGAATCTGCAACTTGCTGTGGCTGCCTATGGAGAAGCCTTGAAATATCGTACACCAGCACATGTTCCCGCCGCTTGTGCTGCCACACAAAATAATCTGGGTACTGCTTACTGGCACTTGGCCAACCAGCCACAAATAACTAAAGAAGAACGACAAAAGTTTTTAGAACTGTGCATTAATGCCTATGAAGAATCCCTGTCTCTTGCTCATTCTTTGAATGGTGTTGCTTTAAGTTTTGATATTTTTGCGACTCATAACAACTTAGGGTTAGCACATTATAATCTGGCAACAGATCAATTTTTGAATGGTGATAAAACTGCACGTTCTCAACATTTAGAATCAGCATTGGATAATCATCTACAAGCATTAAATGGATTAACTCAAAAACCCGAAGCTCACCAAACAACATTTAATTATGTAGTGAAAACTATTCGTGCTTTTCACAGTGAATTAGGAATACAAGGACAAAATCTTGCTTTATCTAAAGTTCCTGGTCACTTACTACCAGAAATACTACCGAAGTTGTAATTAGAAGATATAGGACTTACGTAGGTGTTACACACAATTCTCATTTCTTGTTTGTATTAAGTGGCTTTAGCTATTATTTTGAGGACTAAAGTCCTCACTACAAACTTAAGAATGATGCGTTAGGCGCTTTAATGATTTTATTTGCAACAAACAATATGAAAAAAATCCGCCTAACACATCCTAATTAAAATTTACTTTTTTGACTTTATAACTTCAGATTTGATTTGTGATTCCAGAAGAAAGTTGCAATATAAAAAAATATGATTCACAAAACCCTCAAGCTTTTTATTACCATCCTAACGGAGAATTATGGATTGGTGATTCAATAAAATGGCTACAAACTCTTGCTTCAGAATCAGTAGATTTAGTATTTGCAGATCCTCCGTATAATATAAAAAAAGCTGAATGGGATAATTTTGAATCGCAAGCAGCTTATGTAAATTGGTCTTTAATCTGGATTGAAGAAGTTTCTCGGATCTTAAAACCGACAGGTTCATTATATATTTGTGGTTTTTCAGAAATTATAGCTGATATTAAACTACCTGCATTAAAATTTTTTAGTGGGTGTCGGTGGCTGATTTGGCATTACAAAAATAAAGCAAATTTCTCCAACGATTGGGGTCGTTCTCATGAAAGTATCTTACATTTTAGAAAAACAAAAGATTTTTATTTTCATCCAGATAATATACGTATAACTTATGGACAACACACTTTAAAATATCCACAACATCCTCAAGCAAAAACAAGCCAATACGGCAACAATGGTAAGAATGATAGTAGAATTTGGCATCCCCATCCCAAGGGTGCAAAACCCAGAGATGTCATCGAAATACCAACTACATGCAATGGGATGCATGAAAAAACCAAACATCCAACTCAAAAGCCAGAGGAGTTAGTGAGAAAGTTTGTACTTTCCTCATCTTCTAGAGGCGATCTTGTTGTTGATCCATTTTTCGGTTCAGGAACAACGCTTGTTGTTGCAGAACAACTTGGTAGAAAATGGTTAGGCTGTGAGATTATTCCTGAATATGCAGCATGGGCAGTAGAACGTATAAAATCTGTAAAAAATATGTCAGATGAGGAATGGTTTTCGTTTGATCGCAAGAATGAAGAACGGAGAAAAAAGATTAGGTAATTAAATAAAATATTTTAATTTTCCCCTGATTTAATTACAGAAAATATAGAGGAATAATCTTCGTGTGCAAATGACATTTTCATCGCCATTTCTAATATTTTTCGTACACCTTCAATACTGCTGACATTTAAACCTGCTGCTTTTGCTTCTTCAATAAAGAAATCAGTATCTTTCATCAGGTGTTTGGTGGGAAAATTGGGATTAGCATAATTTCCCTCCAACATTGTTTGCAACTTTTTATCGAAAGTTGGGGCATAAAGGACGCTTTGACGCAGAATGTACATAAACAGGTCTTCGTCAATGCCATAACGCTGGACAAAGCCAAGACTAAGAGCAAAACTTGCTGTGAGAGAAGCAATTAATTGATTTAAAGCCAGTTTCAGCGCCGCCGCAGTTCCCACTGGCCCAACTAGGACAGGTTCCGGGCCAAAGTGTTTGAATAACTCTAAGTGACGTTGGTATTGTTCTTGATGCGCCCCTACCATCACAATTAAATTCCCAGCTTGGGCTTCTGAGATGCTGCCAAGTACGGGTGCTTCTAAATACTCACCCCCTGCGGCAACTACTGCATCTCTAATTTCTCTGCTTTCGGTTGGAGTAATAGTCCCCATTTGAATGACGCTTTTTCCTGCTACAGCTTGTGAACATCGGTCTGAAAGTAAGACACTATAGATAGCTGCGGCATTCGTCAGCATCAAAATCACACAGTCAGCTGCATTAATTGCTTGATAAGCTTTTTCTGCTATTTCCGCACCAGCTGCTTTTAACGGTTCTAACTTTTCTGGGGTGCGGTTATAGGCTATTAGCTGGACTCTTGCTTCTAACAAATTATGTGCCATTGGCAGTCCCATTAATCCAGTCCCCAGAAATGCTACCTTCATTTTTATGTTCCTTTGGTAGAGCGATCGCTGTTGGTCAGTTATCAGTTATCAGTTAGTAGTTAGTATTTTGTTTGATCCCTTCCCTTGTCTCCCCATCTCCTCTACCAACTAATATCTACTAACTACTAACTAGTTTTTTTAGCCGCCTGCGGCAAAAGTCACCATAATCATTACTGAAAGTAAAATGCCGGGAATGAGTAGCACGATTAGCATGAATAAATCATGGGTGGTCATAATTATTACCTTTTGACTAAAGAAGGATAAAATGTATAACGATAAAGGTTAAAGGTTAAAAAATATTTACTTCAGCCTTTATAATTCATTCTTCAGCCTTTAATGGTAAATTAGTTTTCACCCAAGTGAGATTAATATAGTTTTAACTTTTCAATTTGATGTTGGTAGTTGTGGCACTGTAAATCCCTTCAGCGTTAAAAATGTTTCTGTTTCCTTAAGTCCTTTACTTTGTGCCAAGACACCAAATCCACCCAATCCATAAGGATCTAAAAGCTGACGCAATGCATCGCGACGACGCAGTAAATCCGAGATGGGTTGGTTTGTATGAGAAAGGCTAACCATGCGATCGCCTAAACCCAACGCCATCAAAAATAATTCTTGCTGCGTCCAACCAACTTTAGCTAATCCACAGCGTTCACCCCATCTCTCTAAAGCTGTAAAATCAACATGGGCTGTGATGTCTTGTTGCCCAATATTGATGTAGGGGTTATTATGGCGCTGATGATGCCAGTAACACTGGAGTGTTCCTTGCGATCGCCTGGGATTATAGTAACGACTTGCTGGATAACCATAATCTATAGTTAGCACATACCCTCGCTGCAAACGGTCTGCTACTACACCTAACCAATCTAGCGCCGCTAAATTTACCTCACTGCGATAACCTTCTGGATAAACGTTTTCTAGAAACTGAATACCAACTAAATCAAAGTATTCAGCCAGTCTTGGTGTGGAAGGTTCAGCGATGACTTCTGTGAAGGGAGTGGGGGGACGTTGACTATTGACTATTGACTCTTGACTTTGTGCAGACGCGATGAATCGCGTCTCTATTGACTCTGGCTGTAGAGTCACATAAATTTCTCGCAGTTGCCCTTGCTCTAAAATAAATTGATGTACGGGTAGAGCATCCACTAATTCATTTGAGAAAAAGCAGCCGATAATAGAGTTACTAAGTATTTCTTCTAAACTGCTTTTGATTTCGACTGTGAATCCTTGTAAGCGTTGTTGTTGTTCTTGCCTAAGAATGGGGGACTTTTCTACAATGATGTACTTTAGAGCAGCAAAAAAATTTGGATAGCGCAGCTTCAAGTAATTTAAAATATCTAGTGCTAAATGGCCTTGTCCTGCACCCATTTCTACCAAAGAAAAAGCCGCAGGTTGACCTAAAATTTCCCACATTTGGACAAATTGTTCAGCTAGCAACTCACCAAAATCAGGGCCAAGATGAACAGAGGTGAAAAAGTCGCCCTGCTTACCAATGTTCACGGCTTCGGTAGAATAGTATCCATAGTCAGGATGATACAATGCCATATCCATGTAGGTAGCAAAAGTAATTCGCTGATCAGGACTATTAGCAATGCGATCGCGTATAGCAGCACATAATGTTGGATGAGAATCCATAAATTTTGAGATTTCAAATTTTCTATATTTGAATTAAATCGGATGACGATACATAATCCATGTGAAAAATTAAAACTTATTTTTTCCTATGTCAGCTATATCTACTACTAATTTTCCTCCTTTAGAAAGTGGCGATCGCTTGACTCGCGACGAATTTGAACGCCGCTATCAGGCAATGCCGCAAAATATGAAAGCAGAATTAATCGAAGGAGTGGTATACTTGGCTTCACCTGTACGTGCTAGAGGTCACGGCAGACCTCATGCTCAAATAATCGGTTGGTTGTTAGTTTACACTGCTGCAACACCTGGAGTTGATTTACAAGATAACGCCACAGTACGTCTTGATGCTGACAATGAACCTCAACCGGACGCCCTATTACGAATTGAACCAGAGGTAGGTGGCAATTCCCGTATTAATGACGATGATTATATTGAAGGCACACCAGAATTAATCGTAGAAATTGCTGCTAGTAGTGCTGCTTATGACCTGAATGATAAGCTTAATGCCTATCGTCGCAATGGGGTCAAAGAATATATTGTTTGGCAAAGTTACGAGAATCGTCTAGATTGGTTCAACTTACAACAAGGACGATATATTTTACGAGAACCAGATGCAGATGGGATAATTCGCAGTCAGATTTTTCCGGGATTATGGTTGGTGGTTGATGGTTTGCGAGAAGGTAACATGGCTGAGGTTCTAGCAGTTCTTCAACAGGGTTTGCAAACACCAGAACATCAAGCATTTGTGGAGAAACTCAGGAGGTAAGGTTGTGCAGGACAAGAAGCCAAACAACGACAACATCAAGAAGAAAGGTAAGTCACTGCCTTCTGGTATGATAATCAGGCTGGGAAAATTTGTCTGGACGACCATGTGGCATCTGATGATGTCAAATCTGGCCCCTCGTAGCCAATCAGGAGAATATATCCGTCCAGCTAGTCAATTCCGCAACTCTATTAGTACAGAAGCAGACAATCCTTATCAACCCCAAGCAGGACGTTATCGCCTTTATGTAGGTTTAGGGTGTCCTTGGGCGCATCGAACTTTAGTTGTGCGATCGCTCAAAGGTCTGGAAAATGCCATACTAGTTTCGATTGTGTCTCCTTCACCAAACGAAGGTATCTGGGTTCTTAACCAAGAAGAAGAAGGTTGTCGTACCCTTCCCGAACTCTACAATTTAGCTGTACCTGGTTATCAAGGACGTTGTACTGTTCCCGTACTCTGGGATACGCAAACCAAGACGATAGTTAATAACGAAAGTGCAGAGATTATCGTCATGTTGAATTCTCAATTTAACGAGTTTGCGACAAATCCCGGACTTGATCTTTATCCAGAAGAACTGCGTGAGCAAATTGACCGTTGGAATGAGAAAATTTACCATGCGGTAAACAACGGTGTTTATCGCTGCGGTTTTGCCCAAAGTCAACAAGCCTATGACAAAGCTTGTAACGAATTGTTTACTACTCTTGACGAAATAGACACTGTTTTAGCAAAGAGTCGCTACCTGTGTGGAGATCAGGTAACACTAGCAGATGTACGTTTATTTACTACCTTATTCCGTTTCGATGTAGTCTACTACGGATTGTTTAAGTGCGATCGCCACAGAATTCAAGACTACGAAAATTTAGGTCCTTATCTACGTGATTTATATCAGCTACCAGGAGTTTCTGACACCTGTGATCTAGATAGCGTCAAGCGAGACTACTATGGAAACCTCTTTCCACTTAACCCCGGCGGTATCATCCCCTGTGGACCCGATGTCAACAATCTCTTGAAACCACATAATCGGCAATAAGTTATTTGTCATTTGTCATTTGTCATTGGGCATGAATCAGTTAACAGTTTAATTTGATAACTGATAACTGATAACTGACAAGTCCCCAATCCCCAATCCCAAAATATTTCCTTATTTGTGCGTTAGGAAATACTAATCAATTTCGTCTTTTTCTTGCTTGATAATCTAATAAAGCTCCTGCACTGACTGTAGTCCTTCCGTTTGTTCTCCGCATTGGAATTTCTCCTCTTTGTAGGGCCATATAAAGGTTGGCTTGGTCTACATTTAAAAACTTGGCTGCTTGAACAAGAGAAATACCTCGCTTCGGAAAACCTAGTCTGTTTCTTTTGCGATGAGATAAGCGGCTAAACATAGCGAAATATAAAAAACTACTTAAGAAAGTTAACTTTTCTTACAAAAACGTTACAAAATCACATAAAGACACAGTCCATCTACGCAGCATTTCGGTTGCGTTGGAGGGATATTGTACAACTGAGTTAGTTTGACGAACAGCTAATTAGATTTACGTCTAATTAGATTATAACAGATTATGAAAACAGAACAATTTCAAATCGTGCTACGTTTTTTCAAAGCTTTAGCGGACGAAAGTCGGTTAAAGATTTTGAGTTTTCTAGCTAACCAAGAATGTAGTGTTGAAGAGCTAGCTGTATTATTGCAACTCAAGGAACCAACGGTATCTCATCATTTGGCGAAATTAAAAGAAGTAAATTTAGTTACTATGCGCCCTGAAGGTAATACCCACCTGTATCAATTGGAAAGTATGACTTTAGAGAGTGTCAGCAAAGAAATTTTGACACCAGGGAAGATAGCTTCTTGGGTTGAAGATGTAGATACAGAAGCATGGGAAATAAAAGTAATTCAAACTTACATAGAGGGAGAACGCCTCAAAGAAATTCCCTCTAGTCGTAAAAAACGCTTGGTAATTCTGAAGTGGTTAGCGAATAAATTTGAAGTCGGTGTTCAATATTCAGAAAGTGCTATTGATGAAATTCTTAAGCGTTACCATCCTGATTTTGCTAATCTCAGACGGGAGTTGATTAGTTATCATTTAATCCAGCAAAAAGACGGGATTTATTGGCGTTATATAGATTAGTAGAGAGAAATTGTTGACGAAACTTTAAAAGGGAACGAGGAAAAGGAGAGAACTGTTAAAGCACTACAGTCGAAGGATATATAGAATAGCTGTCTCGCAATTCATCTCACACCTCCCTATCGGGTAGGTGTGAGCCTTCTCGCTGTTAAAGGTAATATTTATGAGCGAGGTAACTATTTTCATAGTACAATAGTACTAAGCGTGTTGTTGCTTAATGATTTTTTAGGTCAAAAAATGGTTTCAGGAAATAAGCTAGTAAAACCGTTTCTGAAGTGGGCAGGAGGGAAAAGACAACTTGTTCCATTAATTATAGAGAATTATCTACCTAAAAATTATAATTACAAAACCTACTATGAACCATTTATTGGTGGAGGAGCGCTCCTATTTACTTTGCAACCTAAAAAGGCTGTAATTAATGATAGTAATGCTGAATTAATCAATTGTTATAAAGTTATTAGAGACTCAGTTGATGAACTAATTGATAATTTAACATTTCATAAAAATAATGAAGAGTACTATTATGCTATTAGAGATTGGGATAGGGAAGAAAGTTTTCAAGAGAAAACACCAGTACAACGAGCATCAAGAATTATTTTTCTGAACAAAACTTGTTACAATGGCTTATTTAGAGTTAATTCTCAAGGACAGTTTAATGTGCCTTTCGGTAAATACAAAAATCCAAATATTTTAGACGTAGCTGTTTTAAAAGCTGTAAGTAAATATTTGAATGATAATCAAATTACAATATTAAATTTAGATTTTCAAGATGCTCTGAAAGAAGCTAAAAGAGGAGATTTTGTTTATCTTGATCCTCCTTATGATCCAGTTTCGGATACTGCTTCTTTTACTGGCTATGATGTAAATGGGTTTAATAAAGATGAACAAATTAGGTTAAAAGACACATTTGATAATTTAGACGAGAGAGGTTGTAAAGTTCTATTGAGCAATGCTTATACAAACTTCATAAAAGACTTGTATAAAGATTATAAACAGACAAAAATATCAGCAATTAGAGCTATCAATTCTAATGCGAAAAAAAGAGGTAAAGTAGACGAAATTTTAGTAAAAAACTATGACTGACTCATCGAGCCAAAGACAACAATCTAAAAATGATGTTGCCTGGGAGAAGTTATTTGAAAAATATCATATTCTCGAAAATCTATCTAATTCCGGGTTTTTTGAAATAGACTCTGCAAGTATTAATGAATTCAGAGAAAGTAGATTAATGGCAAAATTTGACCATTATGCTAATTTACCTGAAATTTTTAAAGACCACAAACTTTCCATATTATCTATCTCTAGAAATAAATATATTATTGGCAAATTTGATGCTTATTTAAATGTTACATACTCTGATATTTTAGAAGCAATCCCTGTAGAATTTCCAAAAGGAATAGAAAGTATAGACTATACAAATTTATATTCAGAAAATTCAGCATTAAGTTGTGCTTTTAATACAGGTATCATAAATGATTTGATTGGTGGTGAAGAATCATATCACACAGTTTATGGACGAATGTCTACGGGTACATTTAAATTTCATATAAATAAAATAGTAGATGATACTCAATATAATATTGAAGTTAATAATGCTCAATGTGAAATAGATGCAGGTTTTGAAAGTGAGCAGTACTTTTTATTATTAGAAGCTAAATTATATGATGTAGATGATTTTTTAGTTAGACAACTATATTATCCATATAGGCTTTGGTCTAGTAAAATTCCAAACAAGAAAGTAATTCCAATTTTAATGACTTATTCTAACTCCAGCAATATATTTAGCTTTTTTATATATAAATTCGATGATATTTTAAATTACAATTCAATAAGATTGGTAGAACAAAGAAACTATGTAATAGCTCCTGAAATAATAACACATGAAGATGTATCTGAAATTTTTAAATTTATTACTATAGTTGCTGAACCAAATGTTCCATTTCCACAAGCGAATAAATTTGAAAGAATTATTGATTTACTTACACTTTTACTAGATAAAGAATTAACGAAAGAGGAAATCACAGCAAATTATCAATTCGATGAAAGACAAACTAGTTATTATACTGATGCTGCTAGATATCTTGGCTTAATGGATAAGTATGTAGACTCAAATACTAGAGAAATAACATTTCGTTTAAGCGATGAAGGAAACCATTTGCTAAAAAAAAGATACAAAATCAAAATCCTGTCTTTGATTGAAAAAATTTTGCAACATCAGGTTTTTTATCAAACTTTTGAATTTACTGTTGCAAATGGTTTCATCCCAGATATTAGTGAAATCCGTCAAATTATGCAGTCCTGTAGTTTAAACATAAATATTACAACTATTCAAAGGCGGTCAAGCACAGTCCGTGGATGGATAGGATGGATTGTAAATATGCTGTCTTGAAAATAGGGAACTCTTAACAGGGATTTGGGATTTGGGAATAAATTCTCATGTCCTCTTTGTGTGATTTATTACAGGAACGTTTCGCTTGATTTTTCTTTTCCCACCAAGCGCGTAGCGTCTACGCAACCAAGAAAGGGTGATGGTCAGTTGTTAGTTGGTAATAGTTTTAACAAAATTCTTTTCCCTTCACCCTTCACCCTTCACCCTTCACCCTTCAATTATTTCCCCAAATAGGCTTCTAAAACTTTGGCGTCGTGCTGAATTTCTGCGGGAACACCGTCAGCCAAATTTCTACCTTCCGCGAGTACCCAGACACGATCGCACAACGACATGATCACATCCATATTGTGTTCAATAATCAAAAAAGTCATACCTTGTTGATTCCATTTGACGATGCGATCGCAAATTTCATCAATTAGTCTCGGATTCACGCCTGCTGCTGGTTCATCTAACAAAATTAACTTGGGATTAGTCATCAACGCTCGTCCCATTTCCAACAACTTGCGTTGTCCACCAGATAACCCACCAGCGTAATCATCGGCTTTATGGGCTAAACCCACTGATTCTAATATGGCTAGCGCCTGTTGTTCGAGCTGCTTTTCTTCTTTAGTTACTATATGGGGTTGAAATTGCAACTGCCAAAAATTTTCGCCAGTTTGCTTTTGCGCTGCTAGTAGCATATTTTCCAACACCGACAACTTAGAGAGGGCGCGCGCTACCTGAAATGTCCGTACTAAACCCTGTTGAGCAATTTGATAGGATGGTAAGTTCTGAATCGGTTCACCATCAAAAACGACTTTTCCTTGATCGGGACGGATGAAGTTAGAAAGTAAGTTAAATAAAGTTGTCTTACCAGCACCATTGGGGCCGATTAAACCTGTAATACTACCTGTTGCAACTTGAATTTCAGCATTATCGACAGCTCTAATACCGCCAAAGCTTTTGCACAGTCCACTAGCAGCTAATAAGGGAACCTGGGAAGAATTATTATTTACCAAGGGTAAGTTCCTCCTTTTTACCTAAAATACCTTGAGGACGCCAAATCATCAGCACCATCAAAATTAGTCCTATGATCATGATGCGAAATGCGCCCAATTGATCGGAGGTAAGGTTAGTAAAAATCCGGGGTAGGTATTCACGAGTCAGAGTGTCGTAAGCAAAGTAAATTACTGCCCCTAAAATTGTACCAATATTATTACCAGAACCTCCTAGAATCACCATAATCCAAGCATCAAAAGTTAGCTGTGGTTGGAAATTATCAGTATAAATAGCACTGAGTTGCCAAGCAAAGAAAGCCCCAGCAACACCAGCGATCGCACCACCTAACATCAAAGATTGTAACTTGTACCAAAAAACGTTTTTGCCTAAAGCTTTGGGAACTTCTTCATCTTCACGGATAGCTTTGAGGACTCGACCCCAAGGCGATCGTACCAAAACTTCCAAACGCCAGAAAACAAAAGCAAGTGTCATCAGCGACAACAGCATCAAACCTGCTTTTGGGTTGTAATTGTATAAGCCAATCACCCCCGAAATATAAATTGCTGCTGACAACAATCCCAGTAAACTTGCTACTACTAGACGTGATATATATTCTTGTTTGTTACCTGTCCGTTTCGCTGTATCTGTCGGACGAGTCCAACGCCACAACCAATAGAAAGTTACCCCAGCAACCAAAGTCAACACACCAATCATCACCAGTTTGACAAACAAATTTGGTTGTAAATTTACAAACGGGATTGGATAACTTTGTACACCAAACGCACCAGAAATCCAAGCGTCACCTACAGGTAAATCTTGGTTATTGAGTATCAGACGAACTAGTTCGCCCACACCAATAGTGACGATCGCCAAATAATCTTCTCGCAAACGCAGAGTCGAAAAACCGATTAACAAACCCAACAAAGCCGCAACAGCACTTCCAATTACAGCCGCTAGCAGTATAGGGACACCCTTAAGGCTTAATAATACAGTCGTATAGGCTCCCAGCGTCATAAATGCCACATGACCAAAGTTAATTAAGCCTGTAAAACCCCACTGTAAATTAAGTCCGAGACCGAACAAAGCAAAAATAGAAGTAGAAATTGCTAAAAAAATCAGATATTCAGCCATATTTTGTTATTTGTCATTCGTCATTTGTCATTTGTCATGAATCAGTTAACAGTTTAATTTGATAACTGATAACTGATAACTGACAAGTCTCCCTTCCCTGAAATTGATTTGGAAGTCCCTTATGGGAACACTATATCTTGATTGTTCCGGGTAGAAGATATTATGAACTTGCTGCGAATCAGAATTCATCATTTAATTGAACAGCTAGCCGACGAAGAATTAGAAAAAGTTTGGAACGCTGTCTACAACTTACATTGTGATTTTTATATGCACAAAGCTATACAAGATGTCAAGCGATCGCAGCAACCTTGGGACACCTTAACCCATGAAGAAGCTGTACAACTATTAACTTTTTCATAATTGTTACTTGTTGGTAGTTGGTGGTGGCTGTGGCTACTTGTCACCAATGTCCCATGCCCAATGTCCCATGCCCAATGCCCAATGCCCAATGCCCAAAATGGAAGTACGCTATGCACGGTCTTTTTTAGTAGACCTCAAAAATTTAGAACCTGCTGCCTACCAACTGGTATATGATTTTGCTTTGATTGAGTTTGCAGATAAAAAACAACTGCATGACTTGCCAGATTTGCGGCAGGTCGATAAAGAGGGTATTTTTTACCGCTTAAGTCTGGGTAATTACTTAGTTGGCATAGAAATAAGAGGTGAAATTGTGAAATTTCTGCGAGTCATACCAATGCCGGATGTATAGTGCTGAGGCCACGTGAAGACTTAAAACTGTATAAGAGGGACAAAGCTTGGCTCTATCCTTAGCTTAAACTTGTTTTTGAAAATCACTTTACTTGAGATTTCCTTATGGACGCTACGGCACTTTGGCAACGATACCAGAAATGGCTATATTTCCATGAAGGACTGGGGTTTTTCCTAGATGTAAGCCGGATGCGGTTTGATGACGCCTTTGTGGAGAGGTTGCAGCCAAAGTTTGAGAAGGCTTTTGCGGATATGGCGGAACTTGAGAAAGGAGCGATCGCCAACCCTGACGAAAACCGCATGGTTGGACATTACTGGTTGCGAAATCCTGATTTGGCTCCTACTCCGGAACTGACACAAGAAATCGTCAGCACCATAGAGCAAATTGATGTATTCGCCGAAAAAGTCCACACAGGTGCAATTCATCCTCCAAAAGCACCCCGTTTCACTGATATTATTTCGATTGGTATTGGTGGTTCTGCCCTTGGACCGCAGTTCGTTGCTGAAGCTTTAGCTTCAGACTTTCCACCACTGGCGATCCACTTTATTGACAACTCCGATCCCGCAGGTATTGATCGGGTTTTAACTCAGGTGCGAAACCGCCTCACCAGCACTTTGGTTTTGGTGATTTCCAAATCTGGAGGCACACCGGAACCTCGTAATGGCATGACGGAAGTCAAAAAAGCCTACGCTGGACACAATTTGGATTTTGCTAATTATGCGATCGCCATTACCATGCCCGGTAGTAAGCTGGATGAACAAGCAAAATCTGAAGGCTGGTTAGCGAGATTTCCCATGTTTGATTGGGTAGGTGGACGCACTTCGGAATTATCTGCTGTGGGTTTATTACCAGGTGCGTTGCAGGGAATTGATATCCGCGCCATGCTCGAAGGTGCGAAAGAAATGGATGACGCTACCCGCGTTCCGGATCTCAAAAATAACCCAGCCGCACTATTAGCACTGTCTTGGTATTATGCTGGCAACGGCAAGGGCGAAAAAGACATGGTTGTCCTACCTTATAAAGACAGCCTACTTTTGTTTAGCCGCTATTTGCAACAGCTGGTGATGGAATCCCTGGGTAAGGAAAAAGATAAGACAGGCAATATTGTTCATCAGGGTATTGCAGTCTACGGTAATAAAGGTTCCACTGATCAACACGCATACGTCCAGCAGTTGCGCGAAGGTGTACCAAATTTCTTTGCTACCCTCATTGAAGTTTTAGAAGATCGTCAAAATCCATCTCCAGAAATCGAACCAGGAATCACATCAGGCGATTACCTTTCTGGTTTTTTGCAAGGAACCAGAGAAGCACTGTATGAAAAACACCGTGATTCAGTTACAGTCACCATCCCCCAAGTTAATTCTCGTACTGTTGGGGCCTTGATTGCTTTATATGAGCGTGCAGTTGGTTTATATGCCAGCTTGATCAACATTAACGCCTACCATCAACCAGGGGTAGAAGCTGGTAAAAAAGCTGCTGCTGAAATTCTAGAATTGCAAAAAAAAGTAGTAGCAGTTTTGCAACAGGAAAAAACACCTTTAAGTTTGGAGCAAATAAGCCAAAAAGTAGGTGCTACAGACAAAATAGAGTCAATTTACATGATTTTGCGACATCTCCACGCCAATAACCGTGGTGTGGTGTTAGAAGGTAATCTTGGCCAACCCGACAGTTTGAAGTTTTCCATCGGCGGATAGATTTATAGGGGATTGGGGATCGGGGAGCGGGGATCAGGGATCAGGGATCGGGGATCGGGAAAAGACTTGTTAAATAATTCTCCCTTCCCTTGTCCCCCTTGTCTCCCTTCCCCGATCCCCAATCCCCACTCCCCATTAAATTTGCAAACTCTCCCGAATATTTTGCACAATCTCCTCTGGCGATAGTGAAATATCTACATATAGAGCATCTGTCGGTTCCTCAAGAGTATCAAACTGACTTTTTAGCAATTTTTCCGACATAAAATGATTGTGTCGCTCTTGCAGGCGTTTGTTGATCAATGCAAATGAACCATGCAAGTAGACTAACTTAATGCGCTGATCACCAATGAAAAAATACTGGCGGTAGCTAGTTTTGAGTGCAGAACACGCCAGTACTACATTCTGATTTTCTTCTAACCATTTTTTAATTGCTGCTTGGATATCTTGCAGCCAAGGTAAGCGATCGCCATCATCTAGAGGTATACCACGCTGCATTTTATCGATATTTTGAGGCGAATGGAAATTATCAGCATCGCTAAATTTCCAGTCCAAAGAATCTGCCAATAGTTTACCGATGGTGCTTTTACCGGAACCGGAAACACCCATAACGAGAATAATCATTTATGATTTGTTTTCTTTTGGTACAAATGTACTTATACTATTAAAAACGAGGGTGAGGGTATAAGGGTGTGGGGTGTAGGGGAGGTAGTTGATTTGTAAGTATTATTATTTGGTTCTTAATTCGCTCTACCCCCCTATACCCTTATCCCCCTACACCCCTACCCCTATTTCTTGGTACATGCCTAAATCACAAAAGAAAGAAGAAATTCTCTCTCTCCTGTCTCAAATACAAGAAAATCCTACCACTGAAGAAGCGATCGCTATCTTGCGTCAACGTAGACGCCAAGAATGCGATCGCTGCCTTAAGCATTTATCAAAATGATTTGGAACTCTGGAAACGAGTTTGTCAGTCGGTTGAGCAAAGAGGAGATATTAGCCTACTGCAAGAAATAAGTTCGTAGTAAGGACTTTAGTCCTCAAGAAAGGACTAAAGTCCTTACTACAAACCTTTTGTTATTTACTTACATATGTACGAGTATAGTTCTGCACATAATCAGGTAGAGTAATACCCGACTGCAAACGAGAATCTGGAATTGGTGCTGCTGCTTTTTGTTCCAATGGCAACACACCAGCCCATACAGGCAAATTGTAATCTGCTTCGTCATCAAGTGGCGGCCCTGTTCGTACCTTTGCTGATGCTTCATCCAGTGGCAGAGATAATACTAAAGTTCCTTGTAGTTCCGGGCGACTGGGCGGGCGCACCTCTACCCATCGTCCCGATATGACATGTTCAGTAAAAGCGTGTAGTGCTACTAGCTTTTCTTCAGGACTTTCTACAATTGCTGCTGTGCCAAATATTACTACTGATCTATAGTTCATCGAGTGGTGAAAAGCAGATCGCGCCAGCACTAATCCATCAAGTAGGGTGACAGTAACGCAGACTTCGATGACATTTTGGAGCGATCGCAACATCCTACTTGCAGGAGAACCATGAATGTAAAGTTTGTCTCCTACTCTGCCATAAGCTGTAGGAATCACAAATGGTTGACCATCCACAGCAAAACCAACATGACACACCAAACCTTCATCTAAAATGTCATAGATAACTTGACGTTCGTAATGTCCACGTTGGGGAACGCGCCTGATTTTAGTGCGTTGCGTCACAGGCAAAACGTTTTCACTGCTATTACTCATGATCAAAAACTTGTTTCAATAGGGTATATTGTCAGCTTAATTGTGCAAGTGGTCTACTACAAGAGCCACTTTTGTGTTGTAATATCAGTCCACTTGGATATTACACGAAATTTAAGAGTATGGATTTAGCGATCGCACTCGACAGTAGTATGAATGTGCCATTACATCAACAGTTATACGAGGAAATACGTAAAGCAATTCTCAACGGACGCCTGCTACCCAATCAGCGCATTCCATCGACGCGAAAGCTCTCCAAATCATTGGGTATTTCTCGTACTACTGTTACTACTTGCTATGAGCAACTCTTCAGTGAAGGCTATATCAGAACTATTGTTGGTTCTGGCACATATGTCTGCGCCCAACTCCCGGAGGATCTGTTGCATTCTGCCCCGATTGAGTCAGTGCAAAAGTCTGCTTCTGGTCAAAGCTCGCTGTCTCAGTATGCCGCCAGTTTGAGCGAAAATGATGTGTCGATAAATACAGAATCCGAAGCCCCGATTAACTTCCGCTATGGACGGCCTGCTTTTGAATTATTTCCGATGCAGTTGTGGCGAAAATTACTGTCTCGTCACTGTCGCCGTGATTGTCATTGGTTAGATTATGCGACAGACGCGTTGGGATATCAACCGCTAAGGGAAGCGATCGCTCGTTATTTGTCCCAGTCACGTGCAGTCCAATGCGAATCTGAGCAGGTGATGATTACTAATGGCACTCAGCAAGCATTATATTTGGTGATGCGCTTGTTAATCAATCTTGGTGATGCTGTTGCTTTGGAAGATCCTGGTTATTTGAGCGCACGTCGTATCTTTTTAACCCAAGGTGCAAAGCTTCTACCAGTACCTGTGGATGAGTCAGGTTTGATAGTTAGGAAGTTAGGGAGCTATAGGGATGAACACATTAAGCTTATTTACGTCACTCCTTCTCACCAGTTTCCCACAGGAGCAATATTGTCTCTGTCTCGGCGACTAGAGTTACTAGCTTGGGCGCATTCTCATGGAGCAATGATTATTGAGGATGATTATGACAGTGAATATCGCTATGGTGACAGACCGATTCCAGCTCTACAAGGCTTGGATAAAAGCGACTGTGTGCTGTATGTAGGTACTTTTTCCAAGGTACTGTTTCCTTCACTGCGGATTGGTTACTTGGTCTTACCCAAAAGTTTAGTATCAATATTTGCCCGTGCTAAGTGGTTGAGTGATAGACATTTACCATTGTTAGAGCAGTATGTTTTAACTGATTTTATTAAAGAAGGACATTTAGAAAGACATATTAGAAAAATGCGTAAACACTATGATCAGTGTCGTCAAGTTTTAGTACAAGCCTTAAGCGATCGCTTTGGAGAACGAGTTACAATTTTAGGCGAGAAGGCTGGGCTGCATTTAATGGTGAAACTACAGACGCAACTTACGGATGAGGAGATTATTGAAGGTGCTGCGTCCTTGGGTGTGGGGATGATGTCTGCTCAATCCCAATATCTCAAAGGGAATAGCACAGGCGAATTTATTTTTGGTTACTCGGAATTGACACAGCAACAAATCCAAGAAGGAATTTGCAGATTAGCTAAAGTGATTGTTGCATAGTTCATTTCTATTAATCATGAGAATGGTTGTTCGGAAAAAGGTAGGCGATCGCAGCCCAACCAGATAAAGTTAGTAAACTCACGAGAAATACAGCTAGAAAAATAATATGCATATTTAATCAACATGAATATTTTGTATGACAAGACTTCGACTTTAATTTTCAAATATAAAATTTTCTCAAATCCATATTCTTAAGGCACTTATCAACCAATTAATTCTAGTTAAAAATAATTGTAGATGTAGATAAGGCTTTGCTATAGCTTCATAAAACCTACATGTTTTCCCTTTTATAATGAAATAATCTTTAATTATTTATAAACTATCAATTTGATATGAACTAGTTATGACTGTTTTGTGTCAATTTCTTGTATTTAATTAATATTAGCTAAGGTGCAGCTTCGCAAAATTTTAAAGGATAAAAAAACCTTTACCCTTTAACCGAAGCGTATTGAACTTAGATACGTGAATATTTAAAATTTAGCCTCAGCCAACGCAGTCAACGCAACCAAAATATTGAATTTTGAATTGTTTTGTCCCCTTTCCCTTATCTCCCTTATCTCCCTTATCCCCGATCGCCAATCCCCAATCCCCGATCCCCGGATAAAAGTAGGCAGAAACGAAAGATGCTTCCAACTCCAAGTTCACTTTCTACTTCCATGTAGCCGCCTTGTAGTTCTACTAAGCGGCGGGAGATGGTTAAACCGATACCAGTACCACCGGAGTGGCGATCGCGAGATTTGTCCGCTCGCCAAAAGCGTTCAAATATATGGGGTAAATCTTCTGGTGATATACCCATACCTGTGTCAATCACTGCTATCCAGAGTTTTGAGTCATCAATCCAAGCTTGGATAGTAATTGTGCCTTGATTTGTGTAGCGTACTGCATTACCAACTAAATTTACTAACACCTGTTCTGTGCGATCAATATCTGCTAAGACAAGAGGTAGCTCGGCTGGACACTTCAGTTGCAGAATCGGCCCATCTTCGAGCAATTGATCAGCAAACCTAGTTACTAATGACTCTAATAAGGAACGTATATTTACAAGTTTGATGTGAATTGGTAAATAACCAGCTTCTGCTTTAGAAAGTTCTTGTAAATCATTGACTAATCGCTCTAAGCGCTTAGTTTCTCTCACTAACCGTAGATAAATTTCTGGAGAAGGCTCTATACTTCCATCAGCTAGTTCCTCTAAGTAACCACGTACTACCGTCAGAGGTGTCCGCAATTCGTGAGTCATATCTCCAATTAATTCCCGTCGGCGCGTTTCTACTCCTTCTAAGCTTGCGGCCATACGGTTGAAACTAGTCCCCAATCTATTGAGTTCTGGAATGTCTGACATCGGTAGTCGAGCATTCAGTCTACCTGTAGCAAACTCTTGAGTGACTTTTTCCATCTGAGTCAACCCTTGCATAATGCGCCTAGAAACCCAGAAACTCAAACCTCCTGCTGCTGTACCACCAACAATTACTGACCAGACAGTACTGCGTCTCCAAGCGCCTTCAAATCCATCAACTAATTCTGTGCGGATATGAAATAATCTGTAACCTCGTTTTTCTAATTGCTCTAAATGTAGGACAAAAAAACGCGGAGAAGAAAGCTTGCTGATGATTACAAGGGCTAGTACCCCTACAATCATCACTACTAAGTGGGAGAAAAATAAGCGAGTTGCCAAAGGTAAAGACTTTGTCGATCGCCAACCCTTGTTAATCATGTTAAAACTTCACACTACATTAGGGTCTTCAAATTTGTAACCTACGCCTACAACAGTTTTAACAAAAGTGGGGTTAGCAGGATCTGGTTCTATTTTTTTCCGCAACCGCGCTACATGAGTATCTACCACCCGTTCGTCACCATAAAAGTTATCACCCCAAAGCTTGTCAATTAGCTGGGTGCGGTTCCAAACTCGACCAGGACTGCTAACAAAAGTACTCAACAAATTAAATTCTAGAGTTGTCAACTCCAAAATTTCTGATGGCTGAGAATCTATCTGGCGACTGATAGTACGCTGTTCTACATCTACTGTAAAATGTTGCGTACGATAAATTTGATGTTGACCCCCGCCCCGCAAACTACGCCGCAAAAGAGCGCGGACTCTAGCAACTAACTCTCTAGGGCTAAAAGGTTTAACCATATAATCATCAGCGCCAGTAGATAAGCCAATGACTCGGTCTATTTCCTCGCCTTTGGCTGTCAGCATCAATATATATGGGTCTTTTATCCCTGGTTTTTGGCGAATTCTGGCACAAACTTCTAGTCCATCCAAGCCAGGAATCATTAAATCTAGAATGATTAAGTCTGGTGTTTGCTCTTGAAACATCCGCAAAGCAGTATTTCCATCGCGACAAGTACGACAGACAAATCCTTCTTTTTCTAGAGAGTGTTGGATCAACTGAGCAATTTCTGGTTCATCCTCAACGATTAAAATATCCATTTGAGTTAGAGACGAGTAAAATGCACATAACAAATTAAGAGCAGTTTACTCCACAAAATATCTACTGCTCTGGCAAGATACCAGTATAGATGAGAATGAATTGATCAGGAAATTGTCTACTGTAGGCTGGTGTTGGATAAGGGACGGTAGTTATAAGCAGAATTAGGGTCTTTTTGGATATGTTGTTTGATTGTGTCCAAATCAATGAAGCAGTCAGCAACATCGATTAAGCTATCACTAGTCATTGAGCGGACGCTGACAATTTCTACTCGTACTCCTTTATAGGCGATCGCATTCACAGCATAGGCTAAGTCTCCATCCCCACTCACTAACACCGCAGTATCGTAATAGGGGACTAAATTGATCATATCTACCGCCATTTCTACATCTAGATTGGCTTTTTTAGAACCATCTGGAAATTGGACTAATTCTTTGGTAACTACACGATAACCATTGCGACGCATCCATAACAGAAAACCTTGCTGTTTTTCATTATTGCGATCGACACCTGTGTAGAAGAATGCACGCAATAGTTTTGCACCTTGTGTTAAACAATAAAGTAATTTGGCATAGTCGATTTCAATTCCCAGTTGTAAAGCCGTATAAAATAGACTGGAACCATCAATAAAAATAGCCACACGACCACGATTTGTTTGGCTGAAAATGCCTGTATCTACTGAAGAATCTGGTATTGTTAAATCTTCAGTTTCAATACTGGTGTCCATCATATTCTCTCCGTGCCATTGTGGTCTTTGTTTCAGTAATGTGTATGGATTTGTCTGTTTGCTAAAAGAAGTAAAATTCATTGATACCTCTAGATTTTAAATCTGGAAAGTTTTTCCTTGGAATTCGTCAATAGAAAAACTTTATTCATTTCTAACTGTGACAGCACAGCATATTTGTTCATATTTAGACTCCGCATCAATATCTGCTCTCTTTGAAAGCAGCGTACTCTTTGAGGAGAGAATCAAGTCAGCCATCAGCACATAATCCTATTTTAACTAGGCTATGAAACTTCGCTTCATAGCATTATCTATCTGATGAAAATAAATGGCTGACATTACAATAAATTAATGTCAAGCCTTGTAGTTAAATATGCAACAAATGAATATTAATATATTGTTATATTTTTACATTTCCTGGACAACAGCAATCTAAAAACTTACTTATACTCCAAACTTTTTAGAGAAAGTTTTTCAACAATATAATATGCATTTGTCAAAATTAGTGTTGGAACTATCATCTTGCACTAGAGCAATCCGATTTGACTTGTGAACTTACTCGTTGAGGCTCTTAACAGGGAACAGGGAAGAGGAAGGTAAATGTGTAAGTAAGACAGCGTAAATAATCAAAGGTTTGTAGTAAGGACTTTAGTCCTCAAGAAAGGACTAAAGTCCTTACTACGAACTTATTTAAATAATGTTACGTTACTTAAAAAGAATGTTTCACAAATAATATAGGACTGCTATAAAAATAGAATTATGGCAGCACTGAGGTAAGTTTTGACTTTCAAAATAGCAGAAATATCAAAACTATTCTTTTTTAAATTTCTATAATACTCAATTTCATTGATGGTATATTGTTATTTAATTAACATTGTTATAAAAATAAAAATAAATTATTGTAATGATATATATTTTGAAGTTTTATAACCATTTCTGAAGATAAATCGAAAATAGATAGTTTGAAAATGGGTGTAAGGGTGGGTGTAAGGGTGTAGAGGCTTGTACCGATGATTCAGGCAGGATTTTACCACTATTGCCTATTGCAAGAGTGCCTATTACCTATTACCTATTACACTGTTTTGATTTTGCTTTCATTTTCTGCTGAATTTTTGGTGGAATACCTAATCTAGAATTCGCATAAAGTCTGTCAAATTCTCGCTGGTAATGAGCAGCAACAATGGGATTTTTAATTACTAAAAGTGTCTCATCATTCCCATTATTGGCTGCTCTTGTCCAGTTGTGAGAACCTGTAATTACTGTCTTATGATCAATAATGGCAAATTTGTGATGCAATAAATCACCTTTTGCTAAAACAGGTACACCTACGGAAGTAATGGGATCTTTCCAAGGATGATTATCAAGTTGATTTTGACATTTTTCACTCAGAGCTACGCCCATCATATCTAATGCTTCGCTGTAGGGACGATAGGCAAATCCTGACTCAATTAAAGCGCGAATTTTCACATTGTTGTTGTGGCGAATTTCAAGTATATTTGCCAAACGCTGTTCCGAGAAGACAAATAATGCCATATCTATAGATTGACTAGCTGAACTTAAGGTGTTTCCAATCAAGCCATTACTGGTTTGCAGCCAAGGTTGTGTGGGAGAGTTAGGTGAAAATTTGACTGTGATTTGATTATCACCTAAGATAATTTGGTGATAATTTTGTAGAAGTTTTTGTAAACCAAACTTACTGTCTAATTTACCTGCGACTCCATCACCCCACATCAAGTTAAATTCTTTTGTAAATAAATCTGCTAATTCAGGACTGTCAATTTTTAATAAGTTATTAGCATTACCCAAACTATTAGTATTAGTAAAATCACCATGTATATCACTCATGGTAAAATTTGCGGAGGTAACGATCACAAAACGATTGTCCACAACGACAAATTTATGATGCATCAAACTGCTACCTTGAGAACCATCAGACTGATCATCAATTAAAGGTATTTTTGCTTGATTTAAAATTACCAAAGCATCTGTTTTTTTGATTTCCTCTCCACTCAGTTTTCCATCTTTATTACTATCTGCAAATAACCGAAAATCTTGATAGCGTTGCTGTTCTCTTTTCTCTAATTTCTTCACCTCGTTAACAGTAAAACTACTCCAAGGACGACTATAACGATTTTCTACAATAACTCTGACTTTCACCCCCGATTTTTGTTTATCTACAACTGCTTGCGCTATCTTAGGTAAACGTAATTCTTGGACTGCTACATCAATTGTTGATTTTGCTTGAGAAATAGTCTCAACAATTAATTTTTCTAAATCATCTCCTTGATGAATTTGGTGACGATAAGGTTCTAAATATTGAGAAGACTGAGAATGGTTGAAATAAACTTGTACAAATGGATCTTGTGGTAGTGCTTCTAAACGCTTACTGTCAGAATGGACTTGTTTACAAGCAGATAAGATTAGTATTACTGAAAAGATAGAAGACAAACGCCATTGGATAGAGAAAAAAGACACAGTGGTTTGATAAAAGTTTACTTAGCTGAACAAATTTATAATTCCCCAACTGTAGGGTTATTAAACGCACAGTTGGGAAATTATCAACGAACTTTTCACCTTGACTTCTGTAAGAAGCCTACGATATTAGCTGAAAATAGAAACAGCCCGTTTCCCAGTGTATTGACTGGAGAGTCTATGCAAATTTATTTAGATTACAGTGCTACTACGCCTACTCGCCAAGAAGCGATCGCAACAATGCAAACAGTCCTCACTCAACAGTGGGGTAATCCCTCTAGCTTGCATGAGTGGGGACAACGGGCAGCAACTGTATTAGAACAGGCTAGAATGCAGGTAGCTGGACTTATAAATGCATCTGCGGAATCAATTATTTTTACTTCTGGTGGTACAGAAGCAGATAATCTGGCAATTATGGGTGTTGCCCGTTTGTATCGCCAACCCCAGCATATAATTATCTCTAGTGTTGAACATTCCGCTATTTCTGAACCTGCGCGGTTATTAGAACAATCGGGTTGGGAAGTAACTCGCCTCTGTGTAAATCATCAAGGTAAAGTTAACCCTCTAGACTTAAAAGCAGCATTGCAAGACAACACTGTATTAGTATCAATAATTTACGGACAAAGTGAAGTTGGTACAGTTCAACCAATCGCCGAATTGGGAAAGATTGCCCGTAGTGTTGGTGTATTATTCCACACAGACGCAGTTCAACTAGCAGGGCGCTTACCTCTGAATGTGCAGAATTTGCCTGTGGATTTACTGAGTATTTCTAGTCATAAAATTTATGGTCCCCAAGGTGCAGGGGCGTTGTATGTACGTCCGGGTGTAGAATTGGTTCCCATATTGGGTGGTGGAGGACAAGAACAGCGATCGCGTTCCGGTACACAAGCAGTACCCGTAATTGCTGGATTTGGTGTCGCTGCTGAATTAGCAGCCCAAGAAATGGCGACAGAAACACCTAGATTGATGCAGTTACGCGATCGCTTATTTTCCCAGTTAACAGATGTCCCCGGTTTAATACCCACAGGTGATTTAGTTGATCGTCTCCCCCACCACGTCAGCTTTTGTTTAGAACACGCCGATGGTGAAAAAGTTAGTGGTAGAAGTTTAGTACGAGAATTAAACCGCGCCGGAATTGGAGTCAGTGCAGGGGCTGCTTGTAATAGTGGTAAACTCAGCCCTAGCCCAATTTTGTTAGCAATGGGTTATTCAGAAAAAGCTGCTTTCGCCAGTGTACGAATGACGCTGGGACGAGACACCATCGAAGCAGATGTAGATTGGGTGGCGATGGTATTTAAGCAGGTTTTGCAGCGACTATCACAGACGCGATTATACTCTTACGAGAAGCCGCTCTTACGAGCGTCTACGCGTCTGTACAATAGTCATTTGTGATTGGTAATGAAATAATTAATGGCAAAATCTCAAATCTAAAATTTTTTAAAATGGCTGAACTACCAAACTCTTTAGAAGATGCGATCGCCCAAGCGCGTACAGCTACCCAAGCAGCAATCGCAGATGGCTATACTCGGCTACAGGTTGAGTTGTTGTTTCCTGAATTGAAACTGATGGAAGTAGCACAGCAATTTCTACCCACTTTTACACAATACAACGACAAACTCAAAGTTTTTTTTGCTGATGCGGGTAGTGTTGGTCTTGCCCGTCGCGACTGGACAGATGTATCATTCCAAATTACTGACATTGGCACTGGTAGAGCTGCCTCTATTGAGTCAAAAGTTCAACCAGAAGATGAAATTTTCCTGTTTATCGCTCCTGGTTCCCCAGAAGTCCCGCAATTGGAAAAAATTTGTGGGATTATAGGCGATCGCCCCTTAGTAATGTTAAATCCTTTTTTGGAAGATGCCGGTAAGATAGGAATTGGTTATGCTGCTAGGCAAACCCGGATTCGTTTTCTCAGCACAATAGAATCTTGTTACTACTTACGTCCTGTGTACGAAGATGTCGCGTTGTTCCGTTGCTACCCTGGATTGTGGGAAATTTTGGTAGAAAATAACGGAGAATACCAAAAAATCGCCGAGCTACCACAAAAACCCTCCGGCGACGACTTAGATATAATTCTTGCTAAAGGACAAGCCTCGACAGCAACAACACAAGGAGATTCTGTCGCAGCAGTACCAGGAAAAAAACCAAGTGTGTTCAGAGGTTTGCAAAGATTTATCAAAGCACTGAGAAATTAGGATAATGCAAATTTCTTAGTGTCTTAGTGTCTTGGTGAGTCCACTTGCCGTCTTGGCGGTTCCCGTCACGTTCGCGTAGCGTCCCGGAGGGAACTTGGCAAAGTGGCGAACCCGTAGACACGTAGATGCGAAGCGGCTTCCGCAGGTAGTGGCTTCTCGTAGAGTAGGGTGTTTCAAATATTCTTTTTTCACCACCAAGGCGCAAAGACACAAAGAGCAAATTGGGATTTATGCATTGACAAGTTAGACATAATGCTCTACAGAATGGACTTATTACACAGTCCGAAACTTTGTCCTGCTTGGATTTTGAATTGCTTATGTCTAATTTGCCACCACTCAATACAGATACTATTTGGGCAATTCTCAACGAAGAAATAGATGACGCTGCGGTTAATCAATTAGTATGGCACTGCTTGGGTTATCGCTACGACCCAGTGACTGCAAAGTGGGATAATCAACAAGTATCTCCCGAATGGCGAGATGAATATCCACAACCGCCCGATTTTATTGAGAGTCGTCCAGCAACAGTCAAGTTAACTCGTTCTATTCCAACACAGTACAAACAAATAGTTAAAGAAAAGTTGGGTTTTAAGGGTTATAAAATTGGGGAATTTGGCCCTCGACAAACTCGCAGAGCAACCGCTGCTAATTGGTTATTGAGTTATATGGAACAAAAAGGCTAGTACAAGAAGGCGATCGCACGCTATGTTTTTTGACTGCAAAAGCGATCGCCTTTAGTTTTGTGCTAATTTATTCATTTGTTTTATTTTTATCTCTATCCAGCTTTTCCCGAATAGCTTCTCTACAATATTCCGGTGGATTATCTTTTTCAGATAATTCATCTTTCATGCTTTTAGGAATGCGTAAAGTGAACTACCCACACTGACCTGGCGGTACAGTGTGGGCTTCCAATTTCACAGAAGATTGCCGCATCTTGGATTTGCGTCCGCGAATTGGTCTTACATCCTCTCCATTGGCGTTAGCCTCCCCCGTCCCGGAGGAGGACAGCATTCTGATACCCTCGGCTCTAATATTCATCGCTGCATTACCATCTCTATCGTGATGAGTACCGCAACTTGGGCAAGTCCAAGTTCTTACATCTAGCGGCAGCTCAGATATTTGATAATGGCAATTAGAGCAAAGCTTGGAACTGGGGAACCATCGATTTATTTCTATCAACTTCCCATCACTACGTTCTAATTTGTAGCTGAGAAAGTTGACGAAGGTTCCCCATCCAGTATCAGATACAGCCTTTGCTAGTTTGTGGTTGCGAACCATGCCCTTGACGTTTAGGTTTTCGACTACTACAACGAAGTTGTTATCAACTATCTTTTTAGATAGTTTGTGTAGGTAGTCTTGGCGGACATTGCTAACTTGTTCGTATACCCTAGCTACAATTTTTGTAGCCTTTTTGCGACGATTGCTACTTTTGTTTTTCCGTGCTGCAATACGTTGTTTTTTGGCTAACTTCTTTTCATACTTAGCTAAGTGTTTTGGGTTTGGATATTTGGAAGTCTTTTCGCCGTCGTAGGTAATTGCAAAATCCTTAATACCTAAGTCAATTCCAACAACTTTACCGTCTGCACTAGACGTTGGATATTCGCCTTCATGCTCCATCAACACAGAAGCATAGTACTTACCAGATGGACATTTAGTGACAGTGACAGTCTTAATAGTCCCGTCAAGTAAGCGATGTATTTTAGCTTTTACAACGCCTAATGTTCCAGGAAATTTCAGACTATCGTTGATTTGTCTTACCTTCTGTGGGTACTGGATTGACTGACGATGATGTCTTGACTTGAATTTAGGGTATTGCGCTCTACCTTCAAAAAAGTTTTGATATGCACGGCTAAGATTGAGACTTACAGATTGCAAAACCTGAGAATAACAATCCCCTAACCATTCAGTCTCTTTTTCTTTTTTGAGTGGCGGCAATAAAGAATTTAACCCAGATTGAGACAAGCCCTTGCCAGTTGCTTTATAGGTTTCGATGCATTTGTTCAACCCATAATTCCACCACCAACGCGCACATCCAAAGTGTTGAGCTAACACTTGAATTTGCTCATCCGTGGGGTATATCCTGACTTTTACTGCTTGTCGTCTCATCTCAACTTCTCTATTTATCGACCTATTACTATTATATACATATTCCAGTAACATTATCCCGCAAATATTTGGCGACTCCTCATACATCTTTTCCCTGTCTTCTCTGTGGGAATAATTACTCAAACAAAGATGCAATCGTCGTCGCCTACCAGAGCAATTCCGCCACTGATTCGGAGTACCGAATTCAGTGGGGGACTTACGGCGATATAGTTAAACAGCGCCGCTATTCTGATTCGCAACACCATCAAATTGCTAGTTGGCTAGATTTATCTAGTGGTCTGTCCCATTAGTTATGAGGTGTTCGTAGTGAGCGATTTATCGCTCAATTTTTAAGGACTAAAGTCCTTACTACGAACTTATACAACTCATTACTGCAACTAAATAACGGAGAGAGTGGGATTCGAACCCACGTTGAAGTTGCCCCCAAACAGCATTTCCAGTGCTGTTTGCTGATTAGCCCTACATCTTTGCTGACAAGCTTTTTGCGTGGCTATCTTTTTAGTGCTATGCATGATTCAACCAACAATTCAACCAATAACGTTATATAATTTGTGCTATAGATTCAACCAGTTGATAGTATATGGTAGCAAACAAGAGTGATTTTAAGCACTTAAGCATTATGGTCATGCGTACTCGGTCAGGTGACATGTACCAACTTCGATTAAGCAGTAAGTTTAATCGCAAAACTATCGGCTTAGGTTCCGATAAAATACAAGCCCTCAACTTAGCGTTAATGGTTGATGAAGAAATCGAAAAATGCATTATCAACAAAAAGCCGATAGAGGTAGATGTACTAAAGCAACTAGTACACGAGAAACAAGTGGCATTACAGAATAAAAGACTTGAGGGGATAAAACTGGTTGAAAAAGATGACGTTAGAGTGCTGTGGGATAAATACGTAAAATTTCACAAAAATATTGATGCATGGACGGAAACGTATTTATTGACCACGATAAAGACTGTGACTAGTCTGGTTGAGTCATGCCCTATTCAAAAATTGGAACAAAAAACAGAGCTAGTCAACTGGTTGTTTGACTCTCCAATTAGAACAGCTAAAACCAGTAAAGACAGGTTTAAATTGATAGTTGCTGCTATTGATTGGAATTCAAAACAAGGAAATATCCCTAGATATTGGGGAATTGAGTATAGAGACTTGTTGAACAGCATTAACATTAAATCAGCCAAAAAAAGTAATAATACCGAGAATGAGGAAATTGATATTTTTAGTGTTGCTGAGGTCTACAAAATAATAGAAGCGTTAAAGGAAGAAACGCACGCACGATTTAAAGGCAGTCATGCTCAATACTGGAAATATATCTATTTTTGCTGGTTGACTGGTTGTAGACCGAGTGAAGCTATCGCTTTACGATGGGAGAACATAGACTTGATAAAGAAAAAAATCAAAATATGTGAAGTACAGGTTAACGCAAGCGGAAAAATCTTAAAAAGACAAGGAACTAAAACCGTTAATTCTCGATTATTCCCAATCAATGAAGAAATAAAAAATTTACTAGAAAGTATTCCTCAAAGAACAGGGTATGTATTTAGAAATAAGCTAGGAAATCCAATAAGCCAACAAGCATTAAATGAAATATGGCGGAATCTTTTACCCAAGTTAGGGATAAAATACCGTATTCCTTACCAGTTGCGTCACACAATGATTAGCTATCATGCGAATAATGATTTCCCTATACACAAGCTTGCTGAGTTAGTAGGGAATAGCGAAACGGTCATCAAAGAACATTACCTTAAGCTAGATATTGAACGTATAAGCTTACCAGACGTGATTAAAGAGTAATCAGAAGTAATACTCACTAAGTAAATAGACCTAGAGAGTAATATTTCTAGGTCTATCTCTATATGTGTTTTTATCTTCTCTAGTTGTTGGACTATTACTCCAACAACTAGTCCAACTATCAGAAAAGATAGAGAAATATAGGAACACTAATCATCAGCTACAGTGAAATCGACATAGTAATTTTTACCTAGCTCTAACTGTTCTACCGCTTTGGGATTAGTAACATACACTTCAATTTGTCCTGACGGTGTAGCATTCCAGAAACTTTTGTTTTCCTTAGTGTCTCCAGTGACCGCACCGAATTTGGCGGTAATTCCATCTGTGCCGTCAAACTTAGTAATGCTTTGCAACTTAAATTTTGCCTTCACTTCTATCTCTCCTAATAAAAAATCCCTTCAATTGAGAAGGGAATAGGCATGAAAACTAATGTTAGATGCACCCTAGATAGACCCTACATCCTCAAACTGTCTCAATTCACTTAAGACAGAGTTCATTGTATCAAGCAATTGGTTATCTTCTGCGATATCTTGGTTACGATATTCCTCTAATAATTGCTCTGCTGATACCGCCCTTGCCGTAGAATCTTCAGCTTGTCGCTTTGCTAATTCAATTGCTTCATCGTCAGCAATATCATCAGCTAAAGCATTAGCCAACTTTTGCTCTAAATCTGCAATCTTTTGTCTGTATAAAGCAACAATTTCCAGAAAAATATCTAATTGCATTAATTAATCATCCTTCTTTTGTAGTTCTTGTAATGCTATTGTATTTTTACATATTTCACACAACATTGCATTATTCTTTAAACTTGCTTTTACACCGCGTCGTATATCTTTAGCCATGATTATGTCATGAGTTAATTTAGCAACTTGTAGAATATTAATTGTTAATGTTGATACTAAAATCCATTCCTCAATATTCATTTTTTATCATTTGCTTTATACAGCTATTTAATTATAGCTATGCAAGATTTTCTTTATTGAACTTTAAACCAGATAGCAGGTACTTGACTAGAACTAAGACCTTGCAATGATGCAATAGAAGGAAGCGACGAACTATTTAAAACAGCCCTGCGTCCAGAGTTGATAGTGTTTGCTGGCGCTGATGTTCCAATCACCGCAACATTAGCAATATTTGCTGTAAACGCTGTGAAAGTAGGACTACCAGAAGTTGGGCGTATAGCAGAAGAATACCAACCAGGATTAAGAGTAAAAGAAGATATTTTTTTAATATATCCAGTCGTATCTGTTGCCATCGTTCCAAAATCAAGTATTAAATTTTTAGGCAATCCACCAGCTATATCATAAATACCTACTAATGTAGTACTGCCAGATGTAGCAGCGGTTGTGATGTTATAAACAAATTCTGAAAAAGTCGTAGTTTTATTAATAAAAAAGTAGCTGTAATAAACGTACCCAAATGGCGCGACTACGGTATTACACCACTAGGAAGTTACGGAAAAAAAGAAGTATGGGTATCAGCTATCGCGCGATTCCCATACAAAGCTATCGACCAAATGAGGGACGGCATAGGTTTACATCATCCGGGGAAGGAAGCATACGACCGTTTAACTGAAGTGCTTGATTTAATTGGTGAACCTACTGACAGCCAGAGAGCATTACTTAAAATGTGCGATTCAGACCAGTGGTTTGACGATGAAACTTGGAGGTATTACCAAGAGAAGCTTAGAGATATAAACCGCGCTAGCGTACTTATCCGTAATGCAATTAAATTGTTGGTAGGGTAGGCGATTTATGAAAAAAGAATGCTCTACCTATACTCAATTGCGTATGTGGTACACAATCCAGTGGATGTACAAAAAGCAGCTACAAGACTGGGAACACGAAAAAATAACGAGTTATCGCGGTAGCGGTCGATAGGTAAAAATACACCCCTCTAATGATTAGAGGGGTTTTATATTGGTATGTGTTTTTATCTTCTCTAGTTGTTGGAGTAATAGTCCAACAACTAGTCCAACTATCAGAAAAGATAAAAAGATATAGAGACATATATAGGAACCGATAGTTTACACCAGCTTCTCGCTAGTAACTCTCATGGCTTCTCTCAAGTCTCCCAACAACTGAGCGACATGCTTGTATCTCTCACTGGGCAAGCCGTTTGCTGATTTTGCCCTAGACTCATTTACTCTAGACTCCCAAGATTCAAGGATTGAGTTAACCATATCTATCTCTGAAATTATTTCTTCAGCCTGCTTGCTGTACTTCTCTGGTAGCCACCTACGGTAAGTAGTAACATCGTCACCCCAATTGCTTACCCTACCACTACCCTCACGCTTGCCCCCCCAAGTACCCTTTACTTTCACCACTTCATACTCATCAGCTTCTAGGGTTGCGAGATTTTTAGCACTCTCCACACTGCTAGCTAGTAGTTGTAATAGCTTCACTTCACCTGTAGTGGGGTGCTTTAGCTCGACTAAGTATTTATTCATTTTTCTAGGTTCTGTAAGTGTTCTACCATCTTATCTTGATTATGGGACAGTATCAAGTCTTGATTGTGGGACACAGTATGTAAGCTTTGGGGACAAATCTGGAGAGAAGTTTCTGTTAGAGAAAAGCCCTATAAATTTGTAGAGTGTGCTAAACCTGCTAGAAATCGGCTAGTTAGGGTTAGTTAAAAGCATTTACAAATTACCAGTAATTGTTAGAAATTAAAGCCTATAAGCTTGCATTGATAAGCTTTTTACCGTTTTGATTAATGATTTTTATTAGATTGCCAGTTCGTAAAGGTATAGCCAGAAGACAGAGTATCCAGGCAGGACTAACCTTGAGCGGTCGGGTAGGGTCTAACCAATTCAACCAATTCAACCAATTGTTCAACCAATTCAACCACAGCCAAAAATCGATTAGTTGCTGAAATGCTTGTTTTATAAGGATTAACGGAGAGATAGGGATTTGAACCCTAGAACGCGTTACCACGTTACAGCATTTCCAGTGCTGCGCCTTCAACCACTCGGCCATCTCTCCAGAGGTCACGATTTGCAATTGTACAATATACTTCTAGAAAGTGCAATCAAATTGCTCAAAAATCTTAAATTCAAAACCAACATGTCCCGGACATATAAAATCACAGTTCACGATCGCGCCAAAAACATCAAACACACCTTAGAAGTACCTGATGATCGCTACATCCTACATAGTTGTGAAAAACAAGGGAAAGAACTACCTTTTTCTTGCCGCAATGGCGCTTGCACCACATGCGCTGTCAGGGTGCTAGAGGGAGAAATTTACCAACCAGAAGCAGTAGGACTATCCCTAGAGTTACGTCAGCAAGGGTATGCATTATTGTGTGTCAGTTACGCCCGTTCCGACTTAGAAGTAGAGACACAAGACGAAGATGAAGTTTATGAACTCCAGTTTGGGCGATATTTTGGCAAAGGAAAAGTGCGGGCTGGTTTACCGTTAGACGAGGAGTAGGGATTGGGGATTGGGGATTGGGGATTGGGGACAAAACAATTAAAAATTAAAAATTAAGAACTTGTTGATTCATGCCCATTGACAAATGACCATTGACAAATGACAAATGACAAATGAAAAAATTTGTAATTTTATCTTGCCTGTTACTATTAGTAGTTGCTTGTCAACCTCGAAGCAAATCTCTAGAGAATGCACAGGTACAAGTCAAACTTGCACAGGTGGTGAGTGGGCAAACCTTGGAAGTGCTAGGGATGGGTGATCAACCCAATTTAATTTCCCAAGTGCGCTTACTGGGTATTGATGCACCGGATTTACAACAACGTCCTTGGGGAGATGCAGCAAAAGAACGCTTGCAAGCACTAATTCAGGGAGATTCTGTAACGCTGGAGTTTGATGTGGAAGGACAAGATAAATTTGGGCGGACTCTGGCTTATGTGTGGCAAGATAAAGTTTTGTTGAATGAAGAGTTAGTCAAAGAAGGTCAGGCGTTGTTTATTGGGCGATCGCCTAACCACAAATATGACCAACGCTTAGAACGCGCCCAACAATGGGCTAGAATTATGGGATTGGGCATTTGGAACCCAGAAAAACCCATGCGTTTCACCCCTGCTGAATTTCGTCGTCAGAATCGATAAAATGGAAGTTAAGCAACTATCAAGCACTAACACCACCAATTGATAATCGCAAAATTGACAATCCTAAGATGATCAAAAACAGTACCAGCCCAATCGTACAAGCGTAGCTAATTTCTAAATTATTAAATGCTTGTTCATAGAGGTAATAGACTATTGTTTTTGAACTATTTCTTGGCCCGCCTTGAGTCATTATATATACTTCTTCAAATACTTTAGTTGCGGAAATTGCTGAGACAACACCAACTAAAGCTAGATAGGGTTTCATCAAAGGTACTGTAATATCCCAGTGTTTGCTAATGCCATCAGAACCATCTATGGCTGCGGCTTCGTAGACATCACTCGGTATTGATTGCAACCCAGCTAGATAAATTACCATGTAGTAGCCTAATCCTTTCCAGACAGTTACAGCCATGACACTGAAAAGCGCAAAACGGGGACTAGTCAACCAAGGAATTCCCTCTGGTAAAATGCCTTTGAGTAACTGGTTAAGCAAGCCATTTTCGGCATATAACCATCGCCAAGCAATTCCTGCTACTACCATGGAAATTACCACGGGGGTATAATAAGCAGCCCTAAACCAATGCATTCCTTGCAATTTTTGATTCACTAAAATTGCCAGTCCTAAAGGAGCAATTACCAAAATCGGCACTACAACCACAAGATACAGCAGAGTATTCACCAGGGTTTGCCAAAAAACAGGATCAACCCATAAGCGGCGGAAATTAGCAAAACCAATCCACGTAGGTGTTTGAGTTAAATCGTATTCGTAACGGGTAAAGCTGAGGTAAAAAGCTTGTAGCGCCGGCCAAAAGACAGTGAGTACTAAAATTACCAAAGCAGGTAGTAAAAATACATAAGGTGTCAGTCGCTGATTGATAAAAATCCAATTTTTTGATGTCAATTTATCCATGGTGGCACTTGATATTCGTGCTGTTGACAGATGAGTGAACAGTCTTTGCTCACGCAATATAGGGAAGCAAACTCATATTACACGAAGGATCAAGGCTGATTCATGATTGTGAATCAACACCAAAAAGGTTGGGAAGTTATTTATCATCGCGCCCATGCTTTGCTGGCGGCTGAAATTGCGGCACAATGGAATGTGAAAGAACGTCCTATGCGTTGGCTAGAGACAATTGCAGCAATTTCCCATCATGATGATTTGGAAAAAGAATGGGAAGGAAAACACATTACAGATGCTGGTGCGCCCCTAGATTTTACTTTGATTAAAGATACTAAAGCGAGTGATGTGGCAAGTTTACGGGAATTAGCAAACAATGCTCGCTATCGAGGACATCTGTACGGGAAATATTATTACTCCCCACACTCCCCACACTCCCCACACCCCTATACCCTCTTTCAAGTCAACTGATAAAATTAACTGGAGCTTATTGGATAAAATCGGTGCTAGCAGCCTTACTGTACGGTAAAGAAAATTTGCGTTTAGAAACAGTTCCCGATCCTACTCCTCGAAAAGGAGAGGTGGTGATCCAAGTGGGAGCGGCAACAACTTGTGGTACAGATTTAAAAGTGTGGCGTCGTGGCGGTCATGCGAAGATGCTCAAACCTCCTACTCTTTTTGGTCATGAGGCTGCTGGACAAATCGTGGCTATCGGTGAAGGTGTCACGGGTTGGCAAATAGGCGATCGCGTGGTTGCTAATAATTCGGCTCCCTGCATGAATTGCTTTTTTTGTCAACGTCAAGAATATTCTTTGTGTCCAAATTTAACATGGAATAATGGTACTTTTGCCGAATATCTGAAAATTCCTGCCCCGATTGTACAGCATAATTTATTGTCAATTCCTGAAGATTTACCTGATGAATTGGCAGCCATGACAGAACCTTTGGCTTGCGTACTGCATGGAACCGCTCGTTCCAACGTCAAGCATGGAGATAAAGTAGTAGTCTTGGGAGATGGCGCCATTGGGTTGATGTTTGTAGCCAAGTTGGCTCATGATTTGGAAGTAGAAGTACTGCTATTCGGTGGTAATGACGATCGGCTAGAAATTGGTAAAAAACTCGGTGCAGCCCAGACGTTTAATTATCGGCAATTACCAAACATACCTACTGTAGTCAAAGAATTTACCGATGGCTGGGGTGCAGATGTAGTTATTGAAGCGACTGGTTTACCTAGTGTTTGGGAAACAGCGATCGCCTGCGCCCGTCCTGGTGCAACGGTGAATTTATTCGGCGGTTGTCCACGAGATACGACAATTACCGTCAACACTGAGCAACTCCACTACAGTGAACTTACGCTCAAAGGAGTATTTCATAATACCCCTGAGTTTGTCAGAGCGGCTTTATCACTGATTGCTAGTCGTAGAATTCCCTTCGAGTTATTAATTAGCGAACAGCGTCCTTTACAAGATTTAGAAACGGTATTTTGTGATATGCGATCGCGCAAAGTGATCAAAGTTGCCATGATTCCGTAGTTGTACTTATAAATAAATCAAGGCAGTAGGGGAAAACTAAAATTAGCCTTTTTAATCAAGTAGGTTGGTATAAACAAATGCTAAAAAACCCCCTGCTGAAAGTTTTGATATTGCCTTTTTCTCTAGTTCCCTATATCTGCGGGGGAACATTTTTTGCTGACCAAGCCAAAGCTTTACCAGGACAATCGACAGAAGAAGTTGGCGCTTGGATACAAGCACACCCAACGCTGCGTCCCAATAGTAACGAGCAATTTTTTATACAGAAAAGCGATACAGCAGCCCAACGATTCACTTTTCAAGCATCGGTGTTTGCTCCTGGTAAAGTAGAGTTTATTCAAGACCGCAGTCACATTCGGAGCGAAAGGCTGAGTATGTATGATGCCATTAATGGCATGAGTTTTGAGCGCTTGCAAGAATCTTTACGAGTAGTATATGGCGTGGATATTTACCAAGATTTTAAACGCGCTCAAGTAGTGTATGAATATCCAACTCAAAGTACAGTTAATTCCGCGCGTTTTGCCAAAACTCCCATCCGGGAAGCCTTGCGGGGAGAATTACGTCTAGGTGGGAGCTACGCATATTGGATAGAAATTGCCCAACCCAAGAACGGAAAAGCTTTCACTGGTCAAATGACTGTTTTGCTCAAATCCGACTTGGATAAACTAAAAGCGCAATTGCAAAAAAGATAGTTTTTGGTCATTGGGCATTAATCAGTTATCAGTTATCAGTTATCAAATTAAACTGTTAACTGTTAACTGAGAAGTTATCCCCCTTCTCTCCCCCCGATCCCCGATCCCCGTTACCCCTTATCCCCAGAGGGGACCCCACCTGCCCCTTATCCCCAAAGGGGACCCCTACCTTCCCCGATCCCCAACTAATGTAAATTTTGCCAGTTACCGGAAAAGATACTTTCAGTGGCGATCGCGATTCTCAATAAGTCTTCTTTCAGCAGAGGAGGCCAGTCAACCCCTGCTTTGCGTCCTGCTGCAAACAGCATTTGAGTTTTGATAGTTAGTTCATATAAGGCGTAGGCGAGTTCTCGTTCAATAGTAGTAGCTTCTTTAAGACCTTCAAATACCACTTTCAACGCCAGCAAAGTAGAGGTAATCTGACCGGGAACTGGTGGTTTTCCCTGTTGCAAGCGGCTGAGTAGCGCATCTGGGTTATCTTCAGAAGTGATTGTTTGATCTATGAGGAATTTGCAAGCAGTTTCGTAGTTCATACCATTTCCGAGTCACCACATCAGTCTTACCTACGGCTATTTAAACATTTTTTTACTTTTAACAATACATACATATAGCTGTAGAAGCTAGTATTTATACTATGAGCGATCGCCCATTACTGTGAGCATAAGCTGTAGCCTAGCTTTGTAAACCTCAGTAATCAATCCACTGTAACGATTTGTGATACCTGTTTTTCCAGATATACACAGAATTGTTAGACTGTCTCATAATCAATGCTTACCCAACAGAATGTTAGTATTTGAAAAAATGACCAATAATTCCTTGATGGTACAGAGCAAACAGATCTATCTGTGGAATAAATCTAAAATCCAAAATCTAAAATCCTGTTAGAGGATGACCAACCAAAGAGGTATCGAGTCATGACTATGGTGAAGCAGCAAGCTGAATCCAAACGCAAAGTACTTCTATATCCTGGTGAAGATAATTATTTTGTCGTTGAAGTACCCAGTTTGCCAGGATGCATTAGCCAGGGAAAAACTCGTGAGGAGGCTCTTGCCAATATTGAAGAGGCAATCACTCTTTACATCGAAGTTTTACAAGACCGAGGTGAACCTATTCCAAATGATACGGTTGAGATTGTTCTGGTATGAGCTTTGGCAGCAGCAGCCCCGCGCTCAATTGCGTTGCATGAGCGTCGGGAAGAATGCGTGCAAGTTGACGACACTTCCCTGACCAATGCCGGAGGCGAGGGAAGGGGAGATGGAGGAAACGAGCAAATCTCCCGTGCTACTAGACGGGTGCGTTTTGATTTTCAATGTACTGACGCAGTACCGAGACAGTAACCCCGCCACAGGAGGCGATGAAATACGATTCATTCCAAAGCACATCTTTCCAATAGATGCTGTTGATGTGGTCTGCAAATTCGCTTCGGATTCGACGACTAGACACTGATTTAATGTTATTGACGAATTTAGATAAGTCCATTTGTGGGTAATACTGAAACAGTAAGTGAATATGGTCTTCTTCCCCATTGAACTCAATCAGTTTACAATCCCATTTTTGACAAAGGTCAGACAGAATTTCGTGTAACCGTTTCAGCATCTCGTCTGTGAAAGCTTTACGT